>JAVRPX010000832.1:0-9995 GCA_032161985.1 Mycobacterium sp. | reverse complement strand
CCCTTCTGCGACATGGTGGCCTTGTAGCGCGCGCCGGTGGTTGTCGTGGTGTAGGTCTCGACGGTGTAGTGACCCTGTTCGCGGGCGCGTTCGCTCGGGCCGGTGCCTGGCTTCGGGACAATGCGCTCCACGAGCTTGCTCGGCAGTCGGTTGAAGTAGCGGCTGCCGAGGGCCATCGTCGCGGCGTTGCCGCCCGTCGCCATGGCCGCTGCCACCGGAGCGGCGAACGAACGACCCATGCTCATCTGTTCGGCGTACTCGAACCGTCTGCCATATGCGTAGTCCAGTAAGGCGTTGGAGCGCCGGACAATTCGAGTGTTCGCCGCCGCCATCACGAACGCCCCGACCCAGTAGCCCTTGAGTTCGGGCGCGATCTCGCCGCCGCGGCGCCATCGAATGTCCGGCTGCGCACCCAATTCGGGCTCGGCATCGCGGTCGGGCGTCAGCGTGTAAGGGTCGTTCATCAGCCGCCTCGCCTCCGGGTCGGTTGATGCCGTACGCATGAGCTCCAGCATCGAGGCGACGGTGCCCCCGGACACCCCGCCCGCGAACGAGCGCACGACGAGGTTGGTATCGCCGAGCTGACCGGCTTGGTCTTGCTCGGCGAGCCGGTGGAGCGCGTAGACAGTGAGATCCGAAGGGATGGAATCGAATCCGCACGAATGCACGATGCGAGCGCCGGTGTCGATGGCCTGTTTGTGATACACGTCGATGCTCTCGCGGATGAAGATCGACTCGCCCGTCAGGTCGGCGTAATCGGTCCCTGCCGCGGCGCAGGCAGCCACCAACGGCAACCCATACTTCAAGTACGGACCGACAGTCGTCACCACCACACGCGTCTGCTCGGCCATCGCATTCAAGGTCGACGGCTGCGACGCGTCGGCGGCGATCAGCGGCCACGACTGTGCCTTCTCCCCCAGCGTCCCGCGGACGGCGGACAGCTTGTCCTGCGACCGGCCCGCCAGGGCGATGCGGGCGTCGCCGCCGGCCCTGGCCAGGTATTCGGCTGTCAGTTTCCCGGCGAAACCCGTCGCGCCGTACAGGACGATGTCGAACTCACGCTGCGCTGCGCTCATAGCTGCGACGCTAGCCGAGCGTCTCCGGCAGTTCGACGTCCTCACCCAGCACGTGACGAGCGAGAAAAGCGGTCACCACCTGGTACCAGATCTTGGCGTGTTGCGGGGTGAGCACCCAGTGGTTCTCCGAAGGGAAGTAAAGGAATCGATGCGGGCTGGTGCCGTCCTCCGCTGCGGGCAGACCGGACTCGGTCAGCAACTCGAACCACAACCGCAACGCCTCACCGATCGGGACGCGATAGTCCTTGTCGCCGTGGATGACAAGCATCGGCGTGCGGATCTGGCCGACGAAGCGGTGTGGCGAATTCGCCGTCGCCATGTCCCGTGTCAACTCACGAATCCAGTAGTAGGCGGCGTCGGTGGTGGGGTTGAACTGATCGAGCGCCCACAGGCTGGCGTGGGTGATGACCGCGTCGAACCGGTCGGTGTGGCCGGCCACCCAGTTGGCCATGTAGCCGCCGAACGAACCACCCATCGCGGCTGTCCGCCGTGCGTCGATCCGAGGGTGCGCGCACGCGCCGTCGGTCGCGGCCATCAGGTCGTCGAACGGAGCGCCGCCCCACGAGCCCCACCCGCGTTGGACGTAGTCCTGCCCGTAGCCCGTCGACAGCCCCGGATCGGGCAGCAGCACCGCGTACCCCTTCGCGGCTAGCAGCCAGGGATTCCACCGCCACGACCAGCTGTTCCAGCTGCCCAGCGGGCCGCCGTGGATCCACAACAGCAGCGGAGCGGGTTCGCTGTCGTCGGGAAGCACCAGCCACGACCTCACCTCTGCGCCGTCCGGCGCGGACGCGGCGATCTCGGTGAGTGTGCCCGGCAAAGGCGGCGGGTCGACGCATGGCAACTCCGTCACGGTGCCGTCCTGGTCGATCCGGACCGGATGGGGCGGTGCCGCATACGAACTGCGCAACGCGTACACCACCCCGCCGGGAGCGGCCACCACGTCGGTATAGGTGAAGTCGTCCGACGTGACCGGGCTGACGTCACCGTCGTCGAGCCTGATCTTGAATATGGGGCCGCGGCCGGACTGGTCGGCGGTCACGATGAGCACCTTCCCGTCCAGTGACCATGTGACCGACGTGGGCCAGCGGTCCCACTCCGAAGCTAGTTCCACCCGTTCTGCGCCGAAATGCAAGCAGCACAGGCTTATTCGTGGTGCCTTCTCGGGCGTCGAGTACGATTCGCGGACATATGCGGCAGCGGATCCGTCGGGCGCGATGGCCGGACTCCACAGGTCGGCGTCTGGTTCGTCGGCGATCACCGCCCGCTCACCGGTGTCGACGTCGATGCGCACCAGCACGGCATGCTGCGAGGCGCCCGCCGACGGCTGCTGCCAGCTGGTGACCACGAATCGGCCGTCGGAACTGACGTCGAAGTCGGCGTCCCGCAACGCACTACCCGGCGCGGGCGTGAGATCGACGGGTGCTGCTTCGGCGGCAGGATCGAGGCCGAACAGATGCGGCTCGCCGGGCCCAAGGTCCTTGTCCCAGTGTCGGATTGGATAGCCGCTATGCAGGATGGCGGTGATCTTGTTGTCCTTACGGAATTCCCGCAGCCTGCGGTCGTCGTCGATGCTTTGCGCCGACGGCAGCACCGGTCCACACACCACGGCCACCGGAGCCGCCCGCGCTGTGCGGACCGCCTCAACGCCACCCGGGAGGGCGAGCGCCTCGACGGCTTCTCCCCCTGCGGCGGGCAGCCGCCACAGGGCCGCTGGCGGCTTGTCGTCGTCCTCTGTGGGGCGGACGGCGACGAACAGCACATCCCCGTCGGCGGTGAAGGCCGGCGAGGACTCCCCCTTGGTACCCCGGGTCAACCGGCGGGCAGGGCGTTCGCCCGTCGGGTCGACTTCCCAAAGGGCGCTGACATATTCCGTGCGCTTGTCGTTCAGTTCGGTCACGGTCGTCACGACCCGCGATCCGTCCGGCGCGACCGCCAGGCCGGCTACCCGGGGCAGTGCGATGTAGTCGTCGAGGTCGGAGAAGGGTGTCGCCGCCGTCTCTGTCATGTCCCGTTCGTAGCACAGTGGCAGTGAGTTTGATTTTCAAACTCACTTCTGCCATGCTGGCCGCATGAGCACAGTGGTGCTGGCCGAGCTTGCGGGGCGACCGTGCCCGCTCGCTGCGGCCCTTGAGCTTGTCGGCGAGCGCTGGGCGCTGCTTGTTGTACGGGAGATTGCGCTCGGCGCGACGCACTTCGGCGACATCGTGGCGGGCACGGGCGCACCGCGTGACCGGATCGCAGCCAGGTTGAGGGCCCTGGAGAGCGCGGGCGTCGTCGTCCGGTCGCCCTACCAGAGTTCTCCAACGCGCTACGAGTATCGGCTCACCGCATCGGGCGAAGCGCTCATCCCAGTCCTCGATGCCCTCCTGATGTGGGGCAAGGTTCACGCCGTCTCCGCCGACGATCCCGATCGACAGCACAAGTACCGGCCCTTCAGCGAACTAAAGGAATCACGATGACCCTCGAACTGACGAAACCGGAGAACGACGCGGACTGGGGGCCACAGCGCTCGAAAACCGTGACCTGGCACTCGCCGGGACCAAGCACCGCCAAGGGCCTCACCATGTCCGGCATCGATTACCTGCGTGCCATGGTCGACGGCGACCTCCCGCAATCGCCGATCGGCGGGCTGATGGAGTTCGCGATCACCGAGGTCGAGCCGGGCCGCGTCGTATTCACTTGTGCGCCTGACGAATCGGCGTACAACCCGATCGGCGCGATCCACGGCGGGCTGATCTGCACGCTGCTCGATTCGGTAACGGCATGCGCCGTCCACAGCACGCTGCCGCAGGGCAAGGGCTACACCTCTATCGAGATCAAGGTGAACTATCTCAAGGCGGTGCGGCTGTCCAGTGGGCTGCTCACCGCCACCGGCACAGTGGCGAAGGCAGGCTCGCGGGTCGGCTTCGCAGAAGGCGTCGTGACCGACGCCGGCGGTGCCGTCGTCGCGACGGCCACCAGCACGCTGCTGATCTTCGACCAGTAACTCCCCAGCGGCGCGCTACGTTCGACGGGTGGCGCAGCAGATCATGGTGATAGGGGCAGGCATCTCCGGGCTGGCGACCGCCGTGGCGTTGCAGCACCGCGGCCACGACGTCACTGTCATCGAAGAGCGCGCCGACAGCTCGTCGGGTGCGGGCATCAGCATCTGGCCCAACGCACTGGCCGCGCTGGATGAGATCGGCCTCGGCGACGCTGTCCGCGCCGCAGGCGGCAGGATCACAGCAGGCGCCCTGCGCTGGCGCGACGGCAGCTGGCTGCGGCACCCGTCGCCGCAGCGGTTGGTCAAGGCGCTGGGCGAGCCGCTGGTGGTGATCCGCCGCTCCGCACTGACGAACGTGTTGGCCGGCGCGCTCGCCGACGGCACCGTGCATACCGGCCTGTCAGCCCGGGAGCTGGTGACGACGGCCGACGGTGTGCGAGTCACCCTGTCGGACGCGAGCACCCGCGACGCGGCCGCGGTCGTCGGTGCCGACGGCACCCGCTCCGTCGTGGCCCGTCACCTCAACGGCGAGTTGACCCACCGATACGTCGGCTACACGGCGTGGCGCGGGGTGGCCGACTGCACGATCGACCCCGACGTCGCAGGCGAGGTGTTGGGCCCCGGCATCGAGTTCGGCCATGTTCCGCTCGGATCGGATAACACGTATTGGTTCGCCACCGAGCGTGCGCCTGCTGGCCATGTCGCGCCGCGGGGCGAGCTCAACTATCTGAAGGCGACGTTCGCCTCGTGGGCGGATCCCATCCCCGCTGTGCTGGCGGCGACCGATCCCGACGATGTCTTGCACAACGACCTCTATGACCGCGACCAGGCCCGGCAGTGGTCCCGGGGACCGGTCGTCGCGGTCGGGGACGCGGCGCACCCGATGCGACCGCATCTCGGCCAGGGCGGGTGTCAGGGAATCGAGGACGCCGCCATCTTGGCCAGCTTCGTGGACGGGTCCGGTGACCTGGCGACGGCGTTCGGGCGGTTTTCGGCGTTCCGTCGGCCGCGCGTGCGTTCACTGGTGCGCGAGTCGAAATTGATCGGCCAGGTCGTGAACCTGCGCCCGGCGTTCCTCAGCGCGCTCGCGAGCCGGGCGACGGTGCTGGCGCCCGAAGCACTGGTGACCCGGCATCTGGCTGCGGTGGCGGCGCAGTCGGCGTTCGTGCTGCCGAGCGACCGTGACACCGCGTCGGTGTGAGCGTGCGCCTGGGGCCGTTGATGGTCGACGCGGTCGAGCCACGGGCCGTTCAGAGATTCTGGGCGGCCGCTCTCGGCGGCCCGGCACAGCGCGCACTTCTGTCGTTCCGCCCGCAGAGCCGCGCCAAAACGGTGAAGAACCGGGTGCATCTGGACGTCTACGTCTGCGACGTGGAGAGGCTGCTGGATCTGGGCGCTCGGGTGCTCGCCGAATACCGTCCACAATCCGTCACGCTCGCCGACGTCGAGGGCAACGAGTTCTGCGCGTTCCTCGACCCCGCCCTTGACGAAGGGCCACCGGCCAAGGCTTTTGCCGTCTGCACCGACAGTGATCGGCCTGAGGAGCTCGCCGCCTGGTGGGCCGCCAAGGTCGGCGCTGACGTCCGCAAAGGGCCGGACGGCACTCCGCGCTGGCTCTATGGCTCAGCGGGCTGGGAGGGCCTGATCTGGAAGTTCGTCCGTGTGGACGACGAACGGGTGGTCCCGAACCGGTGGCAATGGACGGTGTATGACGACTTTGACGACTATGCCGATGGTGGCGTACGCGTTGACCCGCAGGGCAACGAGTTCAGCCCGGTGCCCCTTAGGCGCCCAGCGGACTGAGCAACGCCGTGCACATCTGCCGCGGGTTGATGAAACCGAACAAGCCGCTGGAGGGCATCGCGCCACACCCGGTCGTCACGGTTGGCGCCGTGGGCATGGTCGGCGTGGTCCACACGGCCGGGCTGCCCGCCTGGGCACCGCACTTCGGCCACGCCTTGATCCCCTGGGTGCGCAGGACGTTCTCGGCCACCTGGATCTGCTCCGAACGAGGCGCCGTCGCCGGATTGCCGACACCGCCGTTAGAGGCCCAGGTGGCCGGCTTGAACTGCAGGCCGCCGTAGTGGCCGTTGCCGGTGTTGGTGGACCAGTTGCCGCCGGACTCGCACTGCGCGATGGCGTCCCAGTTGACGCTGTCGGCGTTGGCCGTACCCGTCGAGAGGGCCAGGGGAACGACAGCGAGCGCTCCTGAGATAGCCGCGGCCATCAGGCCCTTCGTGACTGCCTTACGAACGTTCATCTCTGCGGTCCTTCCCCGACCGTTTGAAACAAGGCCCGCAGGTGAAGAGCTTGTGCGATCTCCCGATGCGGTTATCAGGTGTTTCGGGTGATGAACATCACGTGTTACGCGAGTGTCAAAAGATTTAATCGTTACTTATCTGGTGTAAGAGGCCTCTGAGAAAGAAGAGGCGGTGCCAGGCATAAGCCCCAGCACCGCCTCTTTCACTCTTGAGTTGACTAGCCGCGCCTGCCGCAGACCGGCCACGCGCCGATGCCCTGCGACCGCAGCACGTTCTCGGCAACGCGGATCTGCTCCGCCTTGCTGGCGTTGTGCGGTGAGCCGGCGCCACCGTTGGCCCGCCAGGTGCCCATGGTGAACTGCAGGCCGCCGTAGTAGCCGTTACCCGTGGCAATCGACCAGTTGCCGCCCGACTCGCAGGCCGCGACGGCGTCCCAGTCGACGCCGCTTTCCGCACTCGCGGTGCCGGTCCCCAGCGCCAGCGGCGCAACTGCGAGCGCGCCGGCGAAAGTGGCGAGACCGATCGTTTTGCGGATGTTCTTCACTTCGTTCCTTTCGCCAAGCGCGCGCCAACAACACCCGCGGGGATGCGCGGGCGAAGCTGCCTGTTACACAGGCGAAGGAGTTGGGCCGCACCGTCTCGGTCAGGTGCGGCAGCGGGGAGGCATCAAGCGCCTCGCCGGGCAACAGGCCCGGCGGCCGTCGTTGAAAGCGAAATCCGCCTTCTAGTTGTGTGACAGCCCCGACTCACACGCAGGTTCTTTGGTTTTGAAATTATTTGCTCCATTTGAAGCTGTTGGGACCGTACAAACCCATCGGCCCAAAGTCATATCCTGTGAAGGGTGTGTCGCGGATAGATCACGAGAAGATCACGGCCGCACCTGAGAATCGTCTGAGCAGGTCAGCGGTGCGTTTGACGCCCCCGCGGAATCCGAAGCCCCGGCGTGTCGGCGTGATTCAAATCACGATCATTTTGTGACCTGGACCACCGGATTCTGGGATGTATCGGCACCGAAATCGCCCATGTGACTACATAAATCACTGGTCAGGGGGCTTGAACTGCCGATCTCAGACGAGCGATTGCTGTCACGGAACTCGATGGATGGTGTCGTATACATAGCCGAAATCCGCTGTCCTCATGCGCTTTTCACTGATCGGCGCATGTCGGTGGTTCGCGCTGACAGGGTGCAGCCGCCCCACCCGTCTAGACGTGCTGGCAACGACAGCGATTGATCCACAACGATTTTCGAGTCATACGTGCACTTGTCGCTCTACCGCGTATGGCAGCGGCGGCGGATGATCGCCTCAGCGGCCGGCCTCCTCACCCCTGGGATGCTCGAGAGTCGCAAGAAGCACCGAACAAAGGGATGATTGGGGCTCCCAGCCCCATTCGTACCGTGACGAAATTGATGCTCACCGATCGCCGACCGGCATCAAATATGTTGTCATATAAGAGATTTCATGACCACGATCGGCGTCGGGGCGACCGCGAGCACAGATACCCATTGCCGATGGATTCGGCGTTTATCACGGCAATTTCTCGGTAAATTAGCTGCGCAGAAATATGCACGCTAAAGGTCAAATACAATGGTTTCAATTAGCGAATTTGCTAGGCTATTTGCGGCGGGAGCGCGGTGCTGAGGTCGGCGGCCGTATTGACGTTGGTCAACGACCGCTGCTCGTCCATCACGATCCGCTGGGTGTCGACGGTGTCCACCAGCGCACGCATGCTGCGCCCACCCGCCGCGACCAGCTCGGCCACGTGGTCAGCCAGTGAGGTCCGGTAGATCCCGGCCAGGTAGTGGTCGCGGCCGTCCCACGGCAGCACCACATCGGCACCCAGACGCATCGCCGGACCTGCGAGTGAGTCGATCAGATCAGCATCGAGCAGTGGCATGTCCACCGCACACACGAATGCCAGCTCCAGTCCAACGTCGGCGGCCGCCCGCAGTCCCCGCCCCGTCGCCTGCAGTGGACCGACACCGCGAACCTCGTCGCGCAGCACCTCGGCCTCGAGTGTGGGCAGCGGTTGTCCCTGCGCGGCGATCACGAACACGGGCGAACATCGCGGGCGCACGATCGAAACCGTATGCTCGACGAGCGTCGTGCCTTCGTACGGAAGATTCGCCTTATCTCGGCCCATTCGGCGGGATGCCCCGCCGGCCAGAATGACTGCAGCAAGCGGCACGGGGGACGTCACGTCAGAGAGGTTAGTCGACGGTCCAGGTGTCCTTGCCGCGAAGCAGCGACTGCAGTGCAGCCGTGTCGTGCGGCTTCGCGTCACGCGCCGATGCGAGCTGATTGCGCGCCGCATCGTCGTAGGTCGGCCTACTGACCTGGCGGAAGATGCCCATGACCATGTGCTCGAGGTTCTGCTCGGACAGCCGGGACAGCGCGAACGCGTACGCCGGGTCGTCGATCTGCGCGTTGTGCACGACGATCTCGTCAGCCGACACGTCGGCGGTCTTGGCGACCTCGAGTCCGTAGCCGGACTTCACGACGCAGTATGCGCCGTCGGCACCGAATGTGATCGGCTCGCCATGGCTGACGTTGATCAGTCGCTCCTCGGCTCCTTCCTTGCGCAGCGCATCGAAGGAGCCGTCGTTGAAGATGGGGCAGTCCTGCATGATCTCGACGAGCGCGGCGCCACGGTGCTGGGCAGCACCTCGGAGAACCTCCGAGAGGCCCTTGCGGTCAGAGTCCAAAGCGCGACCGACGAACGTCGCCTCGGCGCCGAGCGCCAGCGACACCGGGTTGAACGGGTAGTCCAGCGAGCCCATTGGCGTGGACTTGGTGACCTTGCCGACCTCAGAGGTCGGCGAGTACTGACCCTTGGTCAGCCCGTAGATCCGGTTGTTGAAGAGCAGGATCGTAAGGTTCACGTTTCGGCGCAGCGCGTGGATCAAATGGTTGCCGCCGATCGACAACGCGTCGCCGTCACCGGTGACGACCCACACCGACAGGTCTTCGCGCGCCAGGGCCAGCCCGGTGGCGACGGTCGGCGCACGGCCGTGGATGGAGTGGAACCCGTACGTTTCCAGGTAATACGGGAAGCGACTCGAGCATCCGATGCCGCTGACGAACGCGATGTTCTCGCGGCGCAGTCCGAGTTCCGGCAGGAAGTTGCGGATCGTGTTGAGGATGACGTAGTCACCGCAGCCCGGGCACCACCGGACCTCCTGGTCACTGGTGAAGTCCTTGGCCTTCTGCGGCTCGTCAGTGGTGGGTACCCCACCGGTCCCGGGCGTCAACCCGAGATCTACTCCGATCACGTCTGTCATGCGTTAGCTCCCACGCCAGTTGTATCAGTTTCGACGGTAGCCGCCGCCAACCGTGCGAACTTGGCCTTGTCAATTTCCTTGTCGCCCAACGTCCCATCGAGGGCGGCATCGATGATGCCCTCGACCTCTTCGGCCAGGAAGGCCATGCCTTCCACCTTCGTCACCGACTGGACATCGACCAGGAACTTGCCGCGCAGCAGCAGGGCGAGCTGGCCGAGGTTCATCTCCGGCAGCACGACGTTGGGGTAGCGACGCAGCACCTCGCCCAGGTTGGCCGGGAACGGGTTGAGATTGCGCAGCTGCGCGTGGGCGACCTTGATGCCCTTGCGTCGCGCGCGCCGGCAGGCCTCGCCGATCGGACCGTAGCTGCTGCCCCAGCCGATCATCAGCAG
>JAVRPX010000831.1:0-6209 GCA_032161985.1 Mycobacterium sp. | reverse complement strand
CGCGGGTCGTCCATGACGATCATCGACCCGAAGAACTCCGACAGCTCGGGGTTCGCATCGTTGATGGTGATGCTCGGCTGCGAGCTGAAGATGTGCGGATGACGGCTGGCATACCAGACATCGTCGTACCTGGTCACCGCCCAGTGGCCGGGTCCGCCATCCACCCCCGGCGTCTCCAGCGGAAGGTGAAAGGAGATCGGCGCCTCGCGCCGCAGCGTCGCGAACGCGCCGTCGCGGAAGTCGTCGTTCTGGACCCAGAACTTCCAGGCGCCGAGGTCGATATCGGACAGTGGCACATCCGGGGGAGCAGTTCCGTTCACCTGTGTCGCGATACCCACGTCCCGAGCGTAGGTTCCGGCTCAGCCGCCGTCATGGATTTCTGAAACATGTTCCAATCGGGCACCGGGCGTGATAGCACCAAACGGTGCGCAACCCACATGCAGGGCAACCGTTTACGGCGTCTGACGAGGAGATCTCGAAGGCGTTGCTGGATGTCAGCATCCCGACGTTGATGTTGTCCCTGGTCCACCTGTCCGGCAACCCCGACCTGATTCGTGGCGAGCTCAAGCCCGCGGGGCTGTTCCTCAACGAGGTGCAGGGCTACATGTCCGAAGAAGACAAGGCCACCGCGCGCAAGATCGCGCTCGAGGTGATCGCTGACTACCGCGACCGCGGCTGTCCGGAACCCGAGCCGATCGGCCCGGAGGTATTGCAGGAGATGATGCAGTGGCTGGTCTGCGAGCCGGTTCCGGCCGAGTACGTGCCGATGTTGCTCGAGGAGATGGAGCTCGACGGCAAAGACGACCGAGCCGCTCGGACCATCGGGGGTTCCCCTGCCGACCTGCCGGTGGTCGTCATCGGCTGCGGGGAATCCGGACTGCTGGCGGGCATTCGGCTGAAAGAGGCGGGCATTCCGTTCACCATCATCGAGAAGAACGCAGGTGTCGGTGGGACGTGGTGGCAGAACACCTATCCCGGTGCCCGCGTCGACGTCGGCAATCACTTCTACTGCTACAGCTTCGAGCCGACCGATCAATGGACGCACTACTTCGCCGAGCAGCCCGAGCTGCAGGCCTACTTCCAGACCGTGATGGACCGCCATGGCATCGAACGACACGTGCTGTGGGAGACCGAGGTCACCGAGGCATCCTGGGATGACGTCTCGGCCACCTGGACCGTGTGCGCCCGCGACCGAGACGGCGCGACGACCGAGCTGTCCGCGCGGGCGGTTATCAGCGCCGTCGGACAGCTCAACCGCCCCCACCTTCCGGACATCGACGGGCAACAGGGCTTCGCCGGGCCGGCATTCCACTCATCGGAGTGGGACCACGCCGTCGATCTGCACGGCAAGCGGGTCGCCATGATCGGCGCGGGCGCCAGCGGATTCCAGATCGCGCCAACCATCGCGGACGACGTCGAGCGCCTTACCATTTTTCAGCGGACCGCGCAGTGGATGTTCCCGAACCCGAACTACCACGCCGAGGTGGGCCCAGGCGTCCAGTGGGCACTGCGGCATCTGCCGTTCTACGGCCGGTGGTACCGATTCCTGTTGTTCTGGCCGGGCTGCGACAAGGGCCTCGATGCGGCCCGGGTTGACGCGGATTACCCGGACCAGCAGAAGGCGGTCAGCGAGATCAACGAGATCACCCGGATCATGTTCACCGAGTGGATCAGCAGCCAGGTCGGCGACGACGCGGAACTGCTGGCGAAGGTCGTGCCCGATTACCCGGCGACGGGCAAGCGCACCCTGCAAGACGACGGCAGCTGGCTGCGCACGCTGACCCGCGACAACGTCGAACTGGTCAGGACGGGCATCGATCACATCGAATCCGACGCGGTGGTCACTAACGACGGCACCCGCTACCTAGCCGATGTCATCGTGTACGCCACGGGGTTTGAGGCCAACAAGATCCTGTGGCCGATGACCATCGTCGGCCGCGACGGCGAAATCCTCGGCGAGCGTTGGGGTGAGCGCCCGACGGCCTACCTCGGCATCACCATTCCCGGCTATCCCAACTTCTTCTGCATGTACGGTCCTGGCACCAACCTCGCGAGCGGCGGCAGCCTGATCTTCCATTCGGAATGTCAAATGCGCTACATCACAGAGTGTTTGCAGCTCCTCATCGCAGGCGGCCACAAGTCGATGGAGCCCACCGGGGAAAGGACTGCGGACTGGCGCGACCGCACCCAGGCCGAGATGCGCAAGATGGTGTGGTCACAACCCTCGATCAAGCACTCGTTCTACAAAAACAGCTTCGGCGAGGTGTACGGCCTGAGCCCGTGGCGGTTGGTCGACTATTGGACCTGGACCCGAGAGCCTGACCCTGACGACTTCGTATTCCGTTAAGCCAGTTCCCAATTCATGTTCTTGGCGAACGTCTTGGCGTCGTCGGAGATCGTGCCCAGTTCGTGGCAGCGCTGAATGTACGCCTGAATCATCATTAGGAAATTCATCGGGTTGTAGGCGTCCTCTTCGTAGCTCCACTTGCCGTCACCGGCGTAGTGCAGAACCGTGATGACCTCCGCCCCGTGGACGCTGCCGTCGCCGGGATCCTTCATGGTGTTCACGTTCTTGAAGATGACCCAGCCCTTCTCGACGTCGATCGAGTACCACGGCACCGGATAGACGGGCATCTCGCTGCCGGGAAAGATGTTCATTTGCGAAACGATCCAGTCGCGGATCGCGTCGCGGCCGGTCATGTCGCCCAACGCGTGCTCGTGGTAGGTCGCATCCTCGGTGAACACGTTGGCGTAGCTGGCCCAGTCCCACGTCTTGCCGACCTCGACCACCTTCTCCTGATAGCGAGCCCACGCCTCTTCGAGTTCCTCGCGTGACCATCTATTCGTGGAAGACACCATCGAAACTGCTCCTTCTGCTCGACGTCGTATTCCGTTAAGCCAGTTCCCAATTCATGTTCTTGGCGAACGTCTTGGCGTCGTCGGAGATCGTGCCCAGCTTGTGGCAGCGTTGGATGTACTCCTGGACCATCGGCATGAAGTTCATCGGGTTGTAGGCGTCCTCTTCGTTGCTCCACTGACCGCCGCCCCCGTACCGCAGGATCGTGATACACGGCGCCTCGTGGATGCTGCCGTCGCCGGGATCCTTCATGCGGTTCATGATCTCGCTGAACACCCAGCCCTTCTCGACGTCGATCGAGTACCACGCCACGGGGTAGAACGGCATCTCGCTGCCGGGGAAGGTGTTCATCGTCGAGGCGATCCACTCACTGATCTGCTGGCGACCCGCCATTTTGCCGTACAGGTGCTCGGTGTAGGTTGCGTCCTCCGTGAACAGCTCGCCATAACGGGCCCAGTCCCACGACTTTCCGATCTCGACCACCAAGTCCTGGTGTCGCCGGAACGTCTCCTCGATCTCCTCACGTGAGAACTGGCCCATCGAAGACTCCTTCGTTCGCTGGTGAAAACTAGAACCTGTTCTACCAAACCGAGCGGCACGCCGGAGCCGATTCAAGACACCCTCAGGGTGCGCACCCGTGGCCAGATCTCGTCCCACGACTGCCGTTGTCCCGTCAGCAAATACGCATGCATGTCCTCGCCGTGTCACCGACGGTGCCCCCACGTTACTGTCGAGACCATGGCACTTGGTATCGACGCGCAGGTGTTGGCGGCAATGGCGCCCCTGCTGGAGGCGCTGGGCGAAACCGACCCACCGCCGATCGGTGACGTCGAGAGCCGGCGGGTCAACGGCCACCGGATGTTCGACTATGTCGCAAGCACATGGGAACCGGTCGCCAATGTCCAGGTCGACAGGCACACGCTGACGACCGCGGACGGCGCCACACTGGACCTCGACTGGTATCACTCGGAGGCGGGGCAGCCTGGCAGTGCGGTGCTCTATCTGCACGGAGGGGGCATGATCTTCGGCCTGGAACACCTTGGCTGCGTCTACGAGCTGGCGGTGCGCGACTACGTGGCGACATCGGGGGTGCCCATGCTGGTGGTGGACTACCGCATCGCCCCGGAGCACCCGCATCCCACACCGGTTGAGGACTGTTATGCGGCACTTCGGTGGCTCGCCGACAACGCCGAGTCGCTGGGCGTTGATCCCGCCCGCATCGGTGTGATGGGCGATAGCGCGGGGGGCGGTTTAGCGGCGGGTGTCAGCCTGCTGGCCCGCGATCGCGGCGGCCCGACCATCGCCCAGCAGCTGCTGATTTACCCGATGCTCGACGACCGCACCCACACACCCGACCCGCAGCTGGTGCCGTTCTTGACGTGGACCTACGACGACAACGTCACCGGCTGGGCGGCACTGCTCGGCGACAGCGCAGGCACCGACGCGGTGTCGCCGTATGCCGCGCCCGCCCACGCCACGGATCTGACCGGTTTACCCGACACCTACATCGATATCGGCGACCTCGACATCTTCCGCGACGAAGACATCACCTACGCCCGGCGCCTGTCCGACGCCGGGGTACCGACCGAGCTGCACCTGCATCCTGGATGCCCGCACGCGTTCGAGGCGCTGGCCCGCAAGGCGGACGTTTCACAGCGAGCAATCCTTGATCGCCTACGCCGCCTGCGCACCCTCTAGCCACCGCAAAACGCCTACGCGCCAAGAGCATCCGTTCGGTAACGACACCGCCTCCATCGTCGATATCCAGCTAGGAGCACACGTATGCGTTGTCTCCGGTTAGGGAATGATTAGTGACGGCCCAGCGTCGGATTTCGACGTCGGGGCCGCAAGGTAGGAGTTACTACACAATGAGGCTGTCGAAGTTTGTATCCGCAGCCATGATCGTCGGTGCGCTCGGCTTCGGGGCTTTCGGGCCTGGTGGGGCCGTGGCGTCCGCCGACCCGGTTGCGCCCGCACCGCTGAAGCCACACGACGATTTTTGCCCGCCGTGGTGCGGCGACGGCAATGGCCGCGGCAACGGCCACGGAAATGGGCCGGACTGGAACCACTGGGATGGCGACAAGGGTCCGTGGTGGGCCGGCAATCGTCACGAATGGTGGAACGACAACAATGGGCCGCCGCCGTGGGGCTGGGGCCCGCCGCCGGCGTATCAGTGGGACGGCGGCCCGCCGCGCCCGTTCAACTACTGGGGGTACAACGTCAACCCCGTGTGGGATGACGGTTTCCACCAGTGGGGGATCTGGTTGTTCGGCCTGTGGATCCCGGTCTTCGGTATCGGCGTCCAGTAACCGACCCCGTTCACGCACCCTCGGGCGCCTCGACTACCACCTTGATGCGCTCGAGGGTCGTGCGCATGTCACGGATGTTGCGCCGTTGGCGCAGCTGGCCGCCCAACACCGAGAACAGCTTGCTGAAGGCGCTGTCGGGCATCCGGAATGACTCAGTCACCTCGGTGCCACCGTCGACCGGGGTCAGCCGGTAGTGCCAGGTGTTGGCGGTTCTGTTACCGACCAGCACGTCGAAGCCGAATTCACTCCCCGGCTGGCAGGCAGTGACGCGGCAGGTGGTCCAGTACACCGGGCCGATCTCGTTGCGCTTCACGTGGCCGCGGAAACGCGCGCCGAGCGCGGGGCCGGTGGCACCGTCGAGCCATTCGGATTCGAATACCTCCGGCGAGAACCGGCCGGTGTTACGGACGTCGGCGATTAGATTCCAGACCTTGTCGGCGGGCGCCGACATGGTGACTGTCGCTGAACCCTGCATAGCTACACCTCTTTCTGCAGTCGGGCACACGTGGTGCGGTAGCCCTGGCCATGTTCGGCATAGCAGTCGTCCAGAGTCACCGGGTCAACGAGCTTGAACGAGTACGTGCCCTCGGCGTCGGACCCGGCGACAAGCGTGCCGTCGGGCGTGAACGCACCGACGAGGTCGTCCTGGAGCGGCCCGTGCGGCGTCGACCACTGCATATAGCCCTTGAACGTCCACCCGGTCTGCTCGGTCACCACCAGTGTCGCGGTCCCGTTGCGGTAACCCTCGGTGCTGGCGATGCGCTCGCGGTGGCCTGTCCAGCTGCCGACGAGGTTGAGGTCGTCCGCCGATGCGGTGGCCACCGGACTCAGCGCACACAGCGCGAGCGCGCACGCACCGACGGTGACGAACCGGACAAATCGTTTGCTATCAACCATTTTCGGGTCTCCTCCTGGATTCGGTGGGTATCGCGGTCAATGACCGAGCGAGTAGATGTGGTCGGGCGTCAACTCTTTGGTGATCGCGGTCGCCAGCGTGGTGCTGGGTTCGCTGCCCTGATACTCGATGTCGGTGTTGATCAGGA
>JAVRPX010000830.1:0-4330 GCA_032161985.1 Mycobacterium sp. | reverse complement strand
CGCCGCGCCGGGCTGGGCGCCGCGGACTACGTGCGCGCACTGGCGGAGCGGCCGAAGGTGTCCGAGGACGCGGTGGCGGAGGCCGCCAAGCTGGCACTGGCGCCGTTCGACGGTCCGACCAACGGCGATAGCGCGGAGAATCCGTACACCCTGCACCTCGACCTGCAGGACACGATGAACACCCTGGTCGGCATCATCCGCAACGCCGACGAGGTCTCCGCGGCGCTGGCCAAACTGAGCGATCTGCGCGAGCGGTTCAAGCATGTGCAGGTGGAGGGCCACCGGCAGTTCAACCCTGGCTGGCATCTGGCGGTCGACCTGCGCAACATGCTGCTGGTCAGCGAATGCGTGGCCAAGGCCGCGCTGGAGCGCACCGAGAGCCGCGGCGGCCACACTCGCGACGATCACCCCTCGATGGAGCCGGAATGGCGCAAGACGCTGCTGGTGTGCCGGGCTATCGAGGATGGGGCCGACGCCGTCGTCCCCGAGGTCACCATCGCGCGCGAGGACCAGGTGCCGATGCGGGAGGACCTGCTCGAGCTCGTCGACATCGAAGAGCTGGAGAAGTACTTCACCTCCGAAGAACTCGCCAACCACCCGGCAAGGAGAAGCTGATGAGCTATCAGGCGAAGATGCGGGTCTGGCGCGGCGACGACGACGGCGGCGAGCTGCAGGACTACTCGGTCGAGGTCAACGAGGGCGAGGTGGTGCTCGACATCATCCACCGGTTGCAGCAGACCCAGACGCCCGACCTGGCGGTGCGGTGGAACTGCAAGGCAGGCAAGTGCGGCTCCTGCTCGGCGGAGATCAACGGTCGACCCAAGCTGCTGTGCATGACCCGGATGTCGACGTTCGACCCGGCCGAGACCATCACCGTGACGCCGCTGCGTACCTTTCCGGTGATCCGCGACCTGGTGACCGATGTGTCGTTCAACTACGAAAAGGCCAGGGAGATCCCGTCATTCACGCCGCCGAAGGACCTGCAGCCCGGAGAGTACCGAATGATGCAGGAGGACGTGAACCGGTCCCAGGAGTTCCGCAAGTGCATCGAGTGCTTCCTGTGCCAGAACACCTGTCACGTGGTGCGTGATCACGAGGAGAACAAGAAGGCGTTCTCCGGACCCCGGTATTTGATGCGCCAGACCGAACTCGATATGCATCCGCTGGACACGCTCGACAATCGTGCCGTGCAGGCCCAGGAGGAGAATGGTCTCGGCTTCTGCAACATCACCAAATGTTGCACCGAGGTGTGCCCCGAGCACATCAAGATCACCGACAATGCGCTTATCCCGTTGAAGGAACGCGCGGCCGACCGCAAGTACGACCCTGTGGTGTGGCTCGGAAACAAGCTATTCAGGCGAAGTTAGGCGGACGCTCTCGCGGGTAGTCTTCATACAGCGGCCAATCAACGACGAAGGGCAGCAGTGTGAATATGCGAGAGCCTCAAAGCATCAACGACATCCGTACCGCGATCCGTGAGCTGAGCACGCGGGCCGAGTTGGCACGTAAAGAAGGCCGACCGGCCGACGCCGACGAACTTGAGCAGCGAATTCAGGGCTATCGCGAGGAACTCGCCACCCGTCCGTAGTTCAGGCGCCTAGCCGACGAAATGTACTGCGGTGAAAGACAATCGGTGGAACGTCGTCGTGCACGGTAATATCGCTGATCCGCAGAATGACGATGCTGTGATCCCCGGCAGGCACCACCTGTTCGATCGCGCTCTCGAGCCAGACACTCGTGCCTGCGACGAATACCGCGCCGGAGTCTCGTGAAACCGTCTCCAGGCCCGCGAAGCGGTCGCCGGTCTTGGCGGCCAGCGTGCGGGCTGCCTCATCGTGGGCTTCGCCGAGCACGCTGATCCCCAGGTAGGGCAGATCCTTCAGCTTCGGCCACGTCTCGGAGCTGTTCTGTACGCAGAACGACACCAGCGGAGGGTCGAGCGACACCGGTACGAAGGTGCTCACCGCCAACCCAACCCGGGTGCCGCTCACCTCGGCCGCGATCGCGATGACGCCGGACGGGAAATGCCCGAACGCTTCCCGAAGTGTGGTGGGGCTCAGATCAGTGGGGCTCATCAATTCCATCTTCACACGCAGCCGAGAGACGTGGGGCGTGCAGGCTAGTCCGCCCAGCGCTGCGCCTCGACATCAGCGGACCGCGCCGATTGCATCGGCACGTCGAGGCCGTCGTAGATGCCCGGTTTCTGGGTAGACAGCCAGTCGAGCGCACCCAGCAGGCGATTGGCGGCGGTCGTGTTGCCGCCGTCGGCGCGGGTGCCGCCCCGCACGTCGGCGCGGCTGACGAGGGTCAGCTGCGGGTCGCCGTCGACGATCACCCGGTGGTCGCCCACCCCTTTATCGGGGTACGGCCACTCCGGCGCGCAGGACGCGTGGATCCGGGTGATGTGGTCGATGACGATCCGTTCGCGTCCGCCCGACTTTCCGATCACCTTGAGCCAGAACGCGCCCTGGGTGCCCTTCTCGAACTGACCCATGACGGTGTCGACCGTCTCCTCGAGCGGCTGCCGCTCGACCTCCTCGGTGATCTCGTCGATCTCCAGCCCCAGACCCCGTCCGATGAGCCGGATGTTGCCGCCCCACACCATGGTCGGGATCGACGGCAACAGCATCATCGGGACTGGATCTTCTGGGCCCATGGGCCCTCCGAATCCGCATGAGACCTTGACCGCGTACGGCTGGTCATACGTCGAGTAGTCGAAGATCTCCTGGCAGTGGATCGACTGGATTCGGGTGCACAGCCCGGCGGCGATGATGGCAAGTGCGTCATTCCCCCAGCCCGGGTCGACGCCGCTGACGAGCAGGGTGGCGCCACCTTCCTCGGCGGCCTGGGTGAGCCGCTCGACCCACTCCGGCGGCGCGGAGCGGGGGTCGTAGAGCGAGTACAGCGACGGCGTCACCACATGCCTGCCCGCCCGCAGGCAGCGCTCAATGTCGTTGACCGCGTCGTCGGGACGGATGTCGCCCGACGCCATATAGGCGACGGCGTCGCAGCCTGCCAATGCGGCGTCGACGTCGGTGGTGGCTGCGACGCCCGTTTCGGAATCGAGCCGCGCGAACGTCGCGGCGTCCTTGCCATCTTTGTCCGGCGAGGACGTGATCACACCGGACAGCTGTAGCCCTGGAAACGCCACCGCGGAACGGATCGCTGTAGCCCCCATATTGCCTGTTCCCCACACCGCGACACGAAGCACCCGGACACCCTATCCGGAGCGCTCGTGATGAACCTCACACGGGGCTGTATATGCAGCTCAGACACCTGTCAACTGCAGTTTTGGCTTCCCGGCCAACCACTGGGTTACTTAGCCGGTGGAAATTGCCAGCAGACGCTTTGTGTTGAAGTTACTGAACGGTATAGTTCGGGCCAGTTACTGGTGGGTAACTTAGACACAAGTACCCAACCGCAAGTGGCATTCTCGACGAGGAGGAAACGTGAGCCACTACAAGAGCAACGTTCGTGACCAGGTATTCAACCTGTTCGAGGTTCTCGGCGTGGACAAGGCGCTCGGCGAAGGCGTGTACGCAGACCTGGACGCCGACACCGCGACCGAAATGCTGAGCGAGATGGTCCGGCTGGCCGAGGGTCCGATTGCAGAATCGTTCGCCGACGCCGACCGCAACCCGCCGGTGTTCGACCCCAAGACCCACAGCGTGGCGCTGCCCGAGTCGTTCAAGAAGTCGGTGGCCGCTCTGCTTGACGGCGGCTGGGACAAGATCGGCCTCAACGAAGAACTCGGCGGCATGCCGATGCCCCGCGCGCTGCAGTGGGCCCTGATCGAACACGTTCTCGGCGCCAACCCCGCCGCATACATGTACGCGATGGGCGCGGGTATGGCGCAGATTCTGTACAACCTCGGTACCGACGAGCAGAAGAAGTGGGCGGTACTGGCCGCCGAGCGCGGTTGGACCGCGACCATGGTGCTCACCGAGCCCGACGCCGGCTCCGACGTCGGCGCAGGCCGCACCAAGGCCGTCAAGCAGGAGGACGGCTCCTGGCACATCGACGGCGTGAAGCGCTTCATCACCTCGGGTGACGCCGATGACATTGGCGAGAACATCCTGCACCTGGTGCTGGCCCGCCCCGAGGGCGCCGGACCGGGCACCAAGGGTTTGTCGCTGTTCTTCGTGCCGAAGTTCCTTTTCGACCCCGAGACCGGCGAACCCGGCGAGCGCAACGGCGTATTCGTGACCAACGTCGAGCACAAGATGGGCCTGAAGGTCTCCACGACCTGCGAGCTGTCGCTCGGACAGCACGACGTCCCCGCCAAGGGCTGGCTGGTCGGCGAGGTCCACGAGGGCATTGCCCAGATGTT
>JAVRPX010000829.1:0-4015 GCA_032161985.1 Mycobacterium sp. | reverse complement strand
CAACCGGGACCCATACGACGTCTGGCGGGAGACGTTCAGGAGCAATGGGATTCAAACACCACAGGTCATCTTCGAATGCGTCGGCAAGAACGGACTGCTGCAGAGCATCGTCGACTCGTGTGAGTTCATGGCGCGGGTGTACGTCGCAGGCGGGTGGTACGACGCGGGCACCATCGACTGCACCGATGCGACACACAAGGGGATGACGATCCAGTTCGGTGGCGGCCCGCATCCGCAGGACTGGTACGGAACGCTCGACGCCGTCGCCGATGGCCGACTCGATCCATCGCCAAGCATCGGCCGCGTGATCGGCCTCGATGAGGTGCCCGCCGCGATCGACCAGGTGCGTACGGGGCAGGGCCCACCGCGGGTCGTCGTCCACCCCACGGAATCATGAGCGTGCTTCGAGGGCCGATCCGTCAGATCGGTTACGTCGTCACCGATCTCGACCATGCGCTCGCGAGCTGGCTGGAACTCGGTGTGGGTCCGTGGTTCGTGGTGCGTGATCTGCCGATGCGGGCGCTCTACCGCGGCGAGGCGTGTGCGACCACGCTGTCGCTTGCGATGGCCAACAGTGGCGAGATGCAGGTCGAGCTGATCCACCAGGAGGACGACACTCCAAGCATTTTCACCGAATTCCTCGATGCCAACGGGCCGGGCTTACATCAATTGGCTTACTGGACAGAGGATTTCGATACGACTATGAAGGCCGTCGCCGATGCCGGCTGGCCTGTCGTGTGGTCCGGCGGCGAGGGATTCGGCGTGCGCTTCGCCTATGTCGAGCCGCCCGGTAGCCCAGCGGCGGTCATTGAGATCTCCGAGCTCACCGAGGCGACGCTGGCCAGCTCGATGCACATCCGCGATGCCGCCGCGAGCTGGGACGGCGGCGACCCGATCCGCGGCTGACGGCGGCAGCCAATGGTTAGACGCGGATGGTTTCGACCGCTGCACCCATGACGGTCCGCGAATCCTCGCGGCCGCCGAGAGTGGTGGATGTCAGCATGTAGAGAGTGTTGCCGCCGGTACCGCCGACCGCGCACGCGATCGCGTGCCGTTCGGGAGTGTCGACAACTGCGGTCACTTCGCCACCGCTGACCACGCGGGTGAACCTGTCCGAGACAGGGCTCGCGACCCAGACGCCGTCTTCGGCGTCGATCCCGATGCCGTCGGGATAGTCGTCGAGGTCAGCCCACACGCGTCGATTGCTCAGTGCGCCGTCGTCTGCCAGGTCGAACCCTGTGATGCGCTTTCCCCAGCTTTCCGCCACGAGCAATGTCGACTGATCCGCTGTGACCACCATGCCGTTGGCCATGCGCAAACCGTCGGCCACCTCTCGAGCCGTGCCGTCGGGGTCAACTCGCAACAGGGGAGCCTTCTCGGGCGTGCCGCCGCCCCACATGTCGTAGCCGAACTGTCCGACGAAAGCGTGGCCGTGGCGATCGACGCACATGTCGTTGATCTCAAATGGCGCAAGTGAACTGAGGTCCGCGTGGACCACTAGCCGCGAACCGTCAAAACGCATCACACAACGCCGTGCCATTGCGCAGATCAGCAGGGAACCGTCGGGAAGCCAACCCAACCCCGAGGGCTGCTCGATTTCAACCACCGTCGAGACGTCGCCCTGCTCCGTGACGCGGAGTACGGCATCGGCATGCATATCGGAGACGAATAGCGCATCCTCATGCCAGCGGGGACCCTCAAGAAACGCGTGGCCAGTAACAAGGGAAGTGGTCTGTGGCATACCCGGATCTTAAGTTGGGAAGTGGTCGGTTTAGTGAGATCTGCACCAAGGCTGTGAATTCGGTGGAATCACAACCCTCATGCAGAAGTCGGTGAGTTGTGTCGATGCGAAACTACTTGCCGCGCTTCATCACCTTGTCGGCGGCGGCCCAGTGTTCGTCCGCGACCCACAACCGCGCAAAGGCGGCGACGGCCTCCGTCGTGGAGACCCCCTTCATCGCGTGCTTGATCTCACCCGCTGGCCGGGTTGCCAGCGATTTGGCGATAGCACGCCAGTCATCGTCAAAGGATGCCCGCGGTAAGACCTTGTCCACCAAGCCGATTCGCTCTGCCTCGGCAGCGTCAAGCACACTGCCCGTGCCGGCCAACAACAGCGCCTTGCTGTAACCCACCAGTGTGACCAGCCGCTCGGCGCCGCCCCAAGCCGGCATGATTTCCAGCGTCACCTGATTGAAGCCGATCTTGATGTCATCGGCGGCTAGCCGGATGTCGGCCGCCACCGCGAACTCTGCGCCGCCGCCAAGGGCATGGCCGTTCAGCGCGGCGATGGTGGGAGTGGGGAAACCGGCGATCCGATCGCAGATCGACCGCATCCGGAAGGCCATCGACGACGCTTCGAGTTCTGTGCGAAGTGCGCCGAGTTCCTTGAGGTCGCCGCCCGAGACAAACGCGCGGTCGCCCGCACCAGTGACGACGAGTGCGGCGGCACCCTCGGCCCCGTCGAGCGCCTTCTCCAACTGGTCCATCGTTTCCAGTGAGATGGCGTTGCGGGCGTGTGGCCGGTCGATCGTGATGACCGCGAGACCGTCATCCAATTCGAGGTCGACCATCAAGCGTTCTCCGTCTGCGGTATTGGCATTCTCTCTATCGGAGAATAGCATCGCGTCGGGACTTGGAGGTGCCACCGAACGCATGCGGAAAATCCCTGTCGAGCTGACAAAACGATACGTCGACGAAGGGTGGTGGACGCAGGACACGCTTGGCGATCTCGTCGCCAGCGGACTGCGTGCGAACCCTGATACCGGCTTCGTCGTGCACTCGGCCGTGCGACCGTTCGCCGGCACCTTCCGTGACGTCGAGATCGAGGCGCGCAGGCTAGCCGCCGGGCTCCGCGCGCGCGGCGTCGGCCCAGGCGACGTGGTCGCGCTCCAGCTTCCGAACTGGAAGGAAGCCGCGGCGGCCTTCTGGGCGTCGACGTTTATCGGCGCGGTCACCGTGCCGATCGTTCACTTTTACGGGCGCAAGGAACTGACCCACATCCTCGGCACGGCCAAACCGCGCGTGTTCATCACGGCAGAAGAGTTCGGGCGCATGCAGTTTCAGCCTGACCTCTGCGCGGACATCCCGATCGTGGGGCTCGTCGGACAAAACTACGACGATCTGCTCGCCGCCGAACCGCTGGACGGCACCCTCGCCGCCGACGCAGGCGGCCCGGCGTTGATCGCCTTCACCTCCGGCACCACAAGCAACCCCAAGGGCGTCGTCCACAGCCACCAGACCCTGGGTTTCGAGACACGCCAACTGCTGGAGAACTACCCAGCCGAACGCGGCCGCCAGCTCACCGGCACGCCGGTCGGTCACTTCATCGGCATGCTGGGCGCCTTCCTCATTCCGGTACTGGAGGGCGCATCCATCGACCTATGCGACGTCTGGGACCCGGGCCAGGTGCTCAAGCTCATCGAGCGAGAAGGGCTTTCGATCGGAGGCGGACCACCCTTCTTCGTGACCAGCGTGTTGGACCATCCCGACTGCACCCCAGATCACCTGAAGCACTTCACGACCGTCGGCCTTGGCGGCTCGACGGTCCCCGCTGCGGTCACGCGACGGCTCGCGGACCTCGGCATGTTCGTCTTCCGCTCCTACGGCAGCAGCGAGCACCCGTCGATCACCGGTTCATCGCCCAGTGCGCCGGAGGACAAACGGCTTTACACCGACGGCAACCCACGGCCCGGCGTTGAGATCCGGCTCGGTCCCGACGGCGAGATCTACAGCCGCGGCCCGGACCTATGTCTTGGCTACACCGACCCGGAACTGACGTCCAAGGCCTTCGACGCGGACGGTTGGTATCGCACCGGCGATGTCGGCGTGCTCGACGAGGACGGGTATCTCACGATCACCGACCGCAAGGCCGACGTCATCATCCGCGGCGGCGAGAACATCAGCGCGCTGGAGGTCGAGGAGGTGCTGCTCGCCATGCCCGCCGTCGCGGAGGCGGTGGTGGTGGCCGCTCCCGACGCCCGGCTGGGGGAGCGCGCCGCCGCGGTCCTGCGCGTCA
>JAVRPX010000828.1:0-9112 GCA_032161985.1 Mycobacterium sp. | reverse complement strand
TCACTCCGTTCTTCATCACCGTCGGTCTGGTTGAGGCCGCCTACTTCATCAACCTGGCGTTCATGGCGCTGTTCGTGTTCGCCACCCCGGTCAAGTAGTCCACCTCCATGGCTGATCCGAACGTCGTTCTTCTGGCGGCTGAGGAAGGTGGTGGCACGAGCAACTTCCTGATCCCCAACGGCACCTTCTTCTTCGTGCTGATCATCTTCTTGATCGTGCTCGGCGTGATCGGCAAGTGGGTCGTGCCGCCTGTCTCCAAGGTGTTGCGCGAACGCGACGCCATGGTGAAGCAGACCGTCGAGGACAGCCGCAAGGCGGCCGACCAGTTCTCCGCCGCCGACGAGGATTACCAGGCTGAAATGGCCAAGGCGCGCAGGGAAGCCTCGAAGGCTCGTGACGAGGCGCGAGCGGAGGGGCGAAAGGTCCTGGAGGACATGCGGGGTCGGGCTTCCGACCAAGTGGCGTCGATACTGCAAGAAGCCGACTCGGAGTTGAAGGACCAAGCCTTATCCATCCAGCCAGACCTGCGGTCGTCGGTGGAGAACCTATCTGAAATCCTGGCGAGCCGGGTGCTCGGCGTCGAGATCAACACGACCACATCGGCTTCGGGGCGGTAGCGGCAATGTCGACATTCATCGGTCAGCTCGTCGGGTTCGCGCTCATCGTGTTCATCGTGTGGCGCTACGTCGTACCGCCGGTGCGCCAGATGATGACCAACCAGCAGGACAACGTGCGCAAGCAGTTGGCGGACAGCGCCGAAGCCAAGGAACAACTGGCCAAGGCCGAGAAGGCGCACGAAAAGGCCGTACAGCAAGCCAAGGTCCAGGCCAAGCAGGTGATTGAAGAGGCCAACGCGGACGCCAAGCGTCTCGTCGAGCAGCTGCGTGTCCAGGCCGACGCAGAGGTTGAGCGGATCAAAGTTCAAGGCGCTCAGCAGGTTCAGCTTCTGCGTGCCCAGTTGGTTCGCCAGCTGCGCCAGGACCTCGGAGCTGAATCCATCCGCCGTGCGGCCGAACTGATCAATGACCACGTCTCGGACCCCGATGCGCGGTCGGCCACCGTCGACCGGTTCATCGACGAACTCGATGCGATGGCGCCGTCCGAAGCTGTGATCGCAGACCGGGCGACAGCGCGGCTGCGCGCGGCGAGCCGGGAGTCGCTGGCGACGTTGGTGGAGAAGTTCGACGAGGTGACCGCCGACCTTGGACCCGACCAGTTGTCTTCGGTGGCCGATGATTTGGCGTCGGTTGTCAAGCTGCTGGCGCGCGAGTCGGTTCTGACGCGTCATCTCGCCGACCCGGCCGACGACCCGTCGCCCAAGCTCGGCCTACTCGAGACGCTGCTCGAAGACAAGGTCGGCGACACGTCGCTGGAGGTCCTGAAGGCCGCAGTGTCGGGTCGCTGGTCCTCCGATGCGAACCTGGTCGACGCTGTGGAGCATGTCGCGCGGTTGGCGCTG
Source organism: Mycobacterium sp. (assembly GCA_032161985.1). Classification (GTDB taxonomy): domain Bacteria; phylum Actinomycetota; class Actinomycetes; order Mycobacteriales; family Mycobacteriaceae; genus Mycobacterium. The sequence continues at coordinate 7,653 of JAVRPX010000828.1, read as the reverse complement.
CTCGTGCGTGCGGAGCGCGAAGATGTCGCTGGCGACGTCGAAGAACAGCTGTTCCGGTTCAGTCGCATCCTGGATGCGCAGCCGGGGCTGGCCAGTCTGCTGAGCGACTACAGCGCGCCCGCCGAGGGGCGGGTCAAGCTGCTGCGCGATGTCCTTGACAGCGGTTCCGGAGTGAATGCCACAACGGTCCAGCTGCTTTCGCAGACGGTCGAGCTGCTTCGCGGCGAGCGCGCCGACGAGGCCGTGCTCGAACTGGCCGAGCTCGCGGTGGCCCGCCGAGGCGAGGTGGTTGCGCACGTCAGCGCCGCGGCCGACCTCAGCGACGCGCAGCGGACCCGGCTGACAGAAGTATTGACCCGCATCTACGGCCACCCGGTTTCCTTGCAAATGCACATCAACCAGAAGCTGCTGGGCGGGCTGAACATCGCCGTCGGCGACGAGGTGATCGACGGCACGCTCTCATCGAAACTGGCGGCCGCCGAGACCAAGCTGCCTGACTGACCGACAACGAACGACAAGACCCCACACCGCAAGAGCAGGAAGACGAAAAGCCATGGCAGAGTTGACCATCTCCGCTGACGACATCCAGGGTGCGATCGAGGAATACGTCTCGACCTTCACCGCCGACACCGCGCGCGAGGAAATCGGGACGGTCATCGATACCGGCGACGGTATCGCGCACGTCGAGGGCCTGCCGTCGGTGATGACGCAGGAGCTGCTGGAGTTCCCTGGCGGAGTGCTCGGCGTGGCGCTCAACCTCGACGAGCACAACATCGGCGCGGTCATCCTCGGTGACTACGAGAAGATCGAAGAGGGCCAGCAGGTCAAGCGCACCGGCGAGGTGCTGTCGGTCCCGGTGGGCGACAAGTTCCTTGGCCGGGTGGTCAACCCACTCGCCCAGCCGATCGACGGCAAGGGCGACATCGAGGCGGAAGCCCGTCGCCCGCTGGAGATTCAGGCTCCTTCGGTGGTGCAGCGTCAAGGCGTGAGCGAGCCGCTGCAGACCGGCATCAAGGCGATCGACGCAATGACCCCGATCGGTCGCGGCCAGCGCCAGCTGATCATCGGCGACCGCAAGACCGGTAAGACCGCGGTCTGCGTGGACACCATCCTGAACCAGCGCGAGAACTGGGAGTCCGGCGACGACAAGAAGCAGGTTCGCTGTGTCTACGTCGCGATCGGGCAGAAGGGCACGACCATCGCCGCGGTGGCCCGCGCGCTCGAAGAGGGTGGTGCGATGGAATACACCACCATCGTCGCCGCACCAGCTTCGGACTCGGCGGGCTTCAAATGGCTTGCGCCGTACACCGGTTCGGCGATCGCTCAGCACTGGATGTACGACGGCAAGCACGTACTCATTGTGTTCGACGACCTGAGCAAGCAGGCCGAGGCCTACCGTGCGATCTCGCTGCTGCTGCGCCGTCCGCCTGGCCGCGAGGCCTACCCGGGCGACGTGTTCTATCTGCACTCGCGGCTGCTTGAGCGCTGCGCCAAACTGTCCGACGAGCTGGGCGGCGGCTCGCTGACCGGTCTGCCGATCATCGAGACCAAGGCCAACGACATCTCGGCCTACATCCCGACCAACGTCATCTCGATCACCGACGGCCAGTGCTTCCTGGAGAGCGACCTGTTCAACCAGGGTGTGCGTCCGGCCATCAACGTCGGCGTGTCGGTGTCCCGTGTGGGTGGCGCCGCGCAGATCAAGGCGATGAAGGACGTGGCAGGTTCGCTGCGGCTGGATCTGTCGCAGTACCGCGAGCTGGAATCGTTCGCGGCCTTCGCCTCGGACCTGGACGCCACCTCGAAGGCGCAGCTGGAGCGCGGTGCCCGACTCGTCGAGCTACTCAAGCAGCCGCAGTACCAGCCGTTGTCGGTCGAGGAGCAGGTCGTCGCGATCTTCCTTGGTACACAGGGGCATCTGGACTCCGTTCCGGTCGAAGACGTCAGCCGCTTCGAGACGGAATTCCTCGATCACCTACGCGCCTCCGACGACGGCATCCTCAAGGAGATCCGCGAGTCCCAGAAGCTCGGCGACGAGCTGGACGAGAAGCTGACCGAGGCGATCAACCAATTCAAGAAGGGCTTCGCGGCATCCGACGGCAGCTCTGTCGTGCCCGACGAGCATGTCGACGCGCTGGCCGATGAAGACCTCGAGAAGGAATCGGTGAAGGTTCGCAAGCCCGCACCGAAGAAGAAGTAGTCAGCGATGGCGGCCACACTTCGCGAATTGCGCGGGCGCATCCGCTCCGCCGGGTCGATCAAGAAGATCACCAAGGCCCAGGAGCTGATCGCCACGTCGCGTATCGGCAGGGCGCAGAATCGCCTGCAGTCGGCGCGCCCGTACGCGTTCGAGATCACCAACATGCTGACCGCGCTGGCCGCCGAGGCGGCGCTGGACCATCCGCTACTCGTCGAGCGCGATGACCCCAAGCGGGCAGGCATTCTGGTGGTGTCATCCGATCGGGGTCTCTGCGGTGGATACAACTCGAATGTGTTCCGTCGTGCGGAGGAGCTGTTCTCCCTCATGCGGCAGGAGGGCAAGACCCCGATCGTCTACACCGTGGGCCGTAAGGCGCTGAATTACTACAAGTTCCGCAACTGGAAGATCACCGAGTCGTGGAGCGGATTCTCCGAGCAACCCACGTACGAGAACGCTCAGGAGATCGCCTCGACGCTGGTCGACGCCTTCCTTGCCGGGGCGGACGACGTGGGCGACGATCCGGGACCCGACGGGATCCTGGGCGTCGACGAGCTGCACATCGTTTCCACCGAGTTCAAGTCGATGATGTCGCAGTCGGCCGTTGCAAACCGGATCGCCCCGATGGTGGTGGAGTACGTCGAGGAAGATACGGGGCCGCACACGCTGTACTCGTTCGAGCCCGACGCCACCACGCTTTTCGACGCGCTGCTGCCGCGGTATCTGGCGACCCGCGTCTACGCCGCATTGCTCGAGTCGGCGGCGTCGGAGCTGGCATCGCGCCAACGAGCGATGAAGTCGGCCACCGACAACGCCGACGATCTCATCAAGGCGCTCACACTCGAGGCCAACCGCGAGCGGCAGGCCCAGATCACCCAGGAAATCAGCGAGATTGTCGGTGGCGCGAACGCGCTTGCCGGCGCCAGCCGTTAGCGACTGAGAAAGAAGAAGAGATGACTGCTACCGCCGAAAAGACGGACAAGGCAACGAAGAAGGACACCAGCGGTCGCGTGGTGCGGGTGACCGGTCCGGTGGTCGACGTCGAGTTCCCGCGCGGCTCGGTGCCCGAACTATTCAATGCGCTGCAGGCCGAGATCACGTTCGAGGAGCTCGCCAAGACGCTGACGTTGGAGGTGGCTCTGCACCTCGGCGACGGCCTGGTGCGCTGCATCTCCCTGCAGCCGACCGACGGCCTGGTCCGCGGCGTCGACGTAGTCGACACGGGGCGGGCAATCTCGGTGCCGGTCGGCGACGGCGTGAAGGGCCACGTGTGGAACGCCCTTGGCATCTGCCTGGACGAGGAGGACTACGGAAACGACTTCGACCGCTGGCCGATTCACCGCAAGCCGCCACCCTTCGACGAGCTCGAACCCCGCACCGAGATGCTCGAGACGGGCCTCAAGGTCGTCGATCTGCTGACCCCGTACGTGCGCGGCGGCAAGATCGCCCTGTTCGGCGGCGCCGGCGTCGGCAAGACCGTTCTCATCCAGGAGATGATCAACCGCATTGCCCGCAACTTCGGTGGCACTTCGGTTTTCGCCGGAGTGGGCGAGCGCACCCGCGAAGGTAACGACCTGTGGGTCGAGCTCGGCGAGGCCGACGTTCTCAAAGACACCGCGCTGGTGTTCGGTCAGATGGACGAGCCGCCGGGCACCCGTATGCGTGTCGCGCTGTCCGCTCTGACCATGGCGGAGTACTTCCGCGATGAGCAGGGCCAGGACGTGCTGCTGTTCATCGACAACATCTTCCGGTTCACCCAGGCCGGCTCCGAGGTGTCCACGCTGCTCGGCCGCATGCCGTCCGCGGTGGGTTACCAGCCGACGCTGGCCGACGAGATGGGTGAGCTGCAGGAGCGAATCACGTCGACCCGCGGTAAGTCCATCACATCGATGCAGGCGGTCTACGTGCCCGCCGACGACTACACCGACCCCGCGCCGGCCACCACGTTCGCCCACCTGGACGCCACGACGGAGTTGAGCCGTGGGGTGTTCTCGAAGGGCATCTTCCCGGCGGTGGACCCGCTGGCGTCGAGCTCGACGATCCTCGACCCGGCCATCGTCGGCGACGAGCATTACCGAGTGGCGCAGGAAGTCATCCGAATCCTGCAGCGCTACAAGGATCTTCAGGACATCATCGCGATCCTCGGTATCGACGAGCTGGCCGAGGAGGACAAGCAGTTGGTCAACCGGGCGCGGCGTATCGAGCGCTTCCTGTCGCAGAACATGATGGCGGCCGAGCAGTTCACCGGCCAGCCCGGTTCGACCGTTCCGGTCAAGGAAACCATCGAGGCGTTCGACCGGCTGACCAAGGGCGAATTCGACCACGTGCCCGAGCAGGCGTTCTTCTTGATCGGCGGCTTGGACGATTTGGCGAAGAAGGCCGAGACCTTCGGTGTGAAGCTCGAAGATGGCGGCAAGTCGGACAGCAAGACGGACGACGGCTCCGAGAAGTCGGACGAGGGCGAGAAGAAGGATGACTAGGCCTTGCCCCCGCCGAAAGGTGATGTGAGATGGCCGAACTGAACATCGACATCGTCGCTGTCGATCGCAAGATCTGGTCGGGTCAGGGCACGTTCCTGTTCACCCGCACCACCTCCGGCGAGATCGGCATCCTGCCCAACCACATCCCGTTGGTCGCACAGCTGGTCGACGACGCGATGGTGCGGGTCGAGCGCGAGGGCGAGGACGATCTGCGTATCGCGGTGGACGGAGGCTTTCTATCCGTCACCGAGGAATCGGTAACTGTCCTGGCCGAGAGCGCTGAATTTGATTCGGAGATCGACGAAGCCGCCGCGCAGCGCGACGCCGAATCCGACGATTCCGCAACCGCCGCCAAGGGTCGAGCGAGGCTTCGCGCCCTGGGCCAGATCGACTAGAGGGCCCGCCGATGAGCGCGTCCATGATGGTGATGGTCGCGCTGGTCGGTGTACTGCTGTTCGTTGTCGTCGCGCTCTGTTATCGGCTGTGGAAGCTACGCCAAGTGGGCGGGACGGCGGCGATCCTGCGCGACGTGCCCGCCGTCGGCGGACACGGGTGGCGCCACGGCGTAATGCGTTACCGGGGTGGGGAAGCCGGCTTCTATCGGCTGTCCAGCCTGCGATGGTGGCCCGACCGCAGGCTGAGTCGCCGTGGGCTGGAGATCGTGTCGCGACGGTCGCCCCGGGGCGACGAATTCGACATCATGACCGACCAGATCGTCATTCTGGAGCTGCGCGACACCAGCCCGGAACGCCGCCAGGGCTATGAAGTGGCACTGGATCGTGGCGCGTTGACGGCATTTCAATCGTGGCTCGAGTCGCGGCCGTCGCCGCGCGCTCGGCGCCGCACGTACTAATCCGTTGCGGGACCGCCCGGTTGCCACAACACGTCACCAGCGGGATTGGCCACCCGCGACAAAATGAACAGCAGGTCCGACAGCCGGTTGAGGTACTTGGCAGGTAGCACGCTGATCGAGTCTTTGTGGGTGTCCACGGCTTGCCACGCCGAGCGTTCTGCTCGGCGCGCCACCGTGCGGGACACATGCAGCAGCGCCGAGAGCGGTGTCCCCCCTGGCAGCACAAACGAATTCAGGGCAGGCAGCGGTTCGTTGAACTCATCGCACCACGACTCCAACCGATCGATGTAGCTCTGGGTGATCCGCAGCGGGGGATGTTCGGGATTCTCAATCACCGGCGTGGACAGGTCAGCGCCCGCGTCGAAGAGATCGTTCTGAATCTGCCGGAGCACGTTGCGAATTTGCTCACCGGGGTTTCCCAATGCGACGGCGACGCCGATCGCGGCATTGGTTTCGTCGCAGTCGGCATATGCCGCAAGCCGTGCGTCATTCTTTGAGACCCTGCTGAAATCACTCAAACCCGTGGTCCCGTCATCGCCGGTCCGGGTGTATATGCGGGTCAGATGAACTGCCATGGTTAAACCGTAGCGGGACAGACTGGCTGGGAAACTGACAGGGCCCAATCCGCTGTTTACACTAACTCGCGTGAGCGAGCGATTCGTGGTGACCGGTGGAAGCCGGTTATCGGGCGAAGTTGCTGTCGGGGGAGCCAAAAACAGCGTATTGAAGCTGATGGCGGCGACGCTCCTGGCGGAGGGGATCAGCACGATCACCAATTGCCCGGACATCCTGGATGTGCCGCTGATGGCGGAGGTCCTGCGCGGTCTTGGCGCGACGGTCGAGCTCGATGGTGATGTCGTGAGGATCACCTCGCCCGACGAACCCAAGTACGACGCGGATTTCGCCGCGGTCCGCCAGTTCCGCGCATCGGTGTGTGTGCTGGGACCCTTGGTCGGCCGGTGCAAGCGGGCCAAGGTCGCGCTTCCGGGCGGCGACGCCATCGGGTCGCGTCCGTTGGATATGCATCAAGCCGGTCTGCGACAGCTGGGCGCGCGCTGCAATATCGAGCACGGCTGTGTCGTCGCCGAGGCAGATCACTTGCGCGGCGCGGAAATTCAGCTGGAGTTCCCGTCGGTGGGTGCGACGGAGAACATCCTGATGGCTGCCGTGGTCGCCGAGGGCGTCACAACGATTCACAACGCCGCGCGCGAGCCCGACGTCGTTGACCTGTGCGCGATGCTCAACCAGATGGGCGCCCAGATCTCCGGAGCGGGGACGCCGACCATGACGATCACCGGAGTCGATCGGCTCTATCCCACCGAACATCGGGTGATCGGCGACCGCATCGTCGCCGCCACATGGGGCATCGCCGCCGCGATGACCCGCGGGGACATCTCGGTGACGGGTGTCGACCCGCAACACCTGCAGTTGGTGCTGCACAAGCTGCACGACGCCGGTGCCACCGTCACGCAGACCGACGACGGGTTCCGGGTGGTCCAGTACGAGCGGCCCAAGGCGGTCAACGTCGCGACCCTGCCGTTCCCGGGATTCCCGACCGATCTGCAGCCGATGGCCATCGGCCTGGCGTCGATCGCCGACGGCACGTCGATGATCACCGAGAACGTGTTCGAGGCCCGGTTCCGGTTCGTCGAGGAGATGATCCGGTTGGGCGCCGACGCCCGCACCGATGGCCACCACGCGGTCGTGCGTGGCATCCCGCAACTGTCGAGCGCGCCGGTGTGGTCGTCCGACATCCGGGCCGGCGCGGGGCTGGTGCTGGCCGGGTTGGTCGCCGATGGCGATACCGAGGTGCACGACGTGTTCCACATCGATCGCGGCTACCCGCTGTTCGTCGAGAACCTCGTCAGTCTTGGCGCGGAAATAGAGCGGGTCGTCTAGGAGCGCCGCCCCGGCCACAGGGCACTAAATAGCGCCACTTTGGGCTTGGCGGGATTAGGCGTACTCTTTACTGAGAAGCCAACGGCCCCAGGCCAATCGGACTGGAGGACGTGGTTTGACGTCTCTGTCCATTTGGAGTACAGTGGCAGGGTTGCCCTAGAGCGGGTGTGTTGTTTGAGAACTCAATAGTGTGTTTGGTGGTTTTTGTTTGTTGTTGTTTTTGC
>JAVRPX010000827.1:0-4458 GCA_032161985.1 Mycobacterium sp. | reverse complement strand
CTGCGCCTTGGCGGCCAGCTCGTGAGAGCGCGCGGAATACTCGTCGAGCCGGGTCCGCGAGAACCCCCACTTCTGCGAGATCATCTCGGCAGAGATGCCCTGATTGAACGAGAAATCCCCATAGCGGGCAAGCACTTTCGGGCCGTACGGCATACCCGTGGCCCGCGCCGAACCGAGCGGTACCCGGCTCATCACCTCGACACCGCCCGCCACCACGACGTCCTGCTGGCCCGACATCACGGCCTGCACCGCGAAGTCCAGCGCCTGCTGGCTCGACCCGCAGGCGCGGTTGACTGTTGTGCCCGGGATGCTTTCGGGCCAGCCCGCGGCGAGCACCGAGTAACGCCCGATGTTGCTGGATTGGTCACCGACCTGCGACACGCAGCCCCACACCACATCATCGACGATCTCGGGGTCGACGCCCGCCCGCTCCGTCAGCGCGTTGAGGACGATCGCCGAGAGGTCCGCCGCGTGCATATCCGACAGTCCGCCGTTGCGCTTGCCGACGGGGGTGCGTACCGCTTCCACGATCACGGTTTCACGCATCTTGCTGCTCCGATCTGGGCACAGCAGCCCATCGACCAGTGAACGCGGGTTCGCGCTTCTCGGCGAACGCCGCGTACGCCTCCGTTGAGTCTGCGGTAGCGAAATTTCCCGGCTGCGCCCGGGCCTCGTTGGCTAGTGCTTCCCGTAACGTCGCGTTCGCGCCGTCGTTGAGCAGGCCCTTGCTCTGCGCAAGCGCGACGGGCGGCCCCGCAGCGAGCCGGCCTGCCAGGTCCGCAACGAACTCATCGACCTCGTCGGCAGGCTTGATCCAGGTGACCAAACCCAGCGATCGGGCCTCCTCGGCGTCGACCATCTCCGCGAGCAGCACCAGCCGCTTGGCCTGTTGCAGTCCGACCAGCTTGGGCAACAGCCACGAGCCGCCAAGGTCCACCGACAGACCACGCTTCGAAAAGATCTGGCAGAACCGCGATTCGGGCGTCGCGACCACGAAGTCACAGCCAAGGGCGAGGTTCCAGCCCGCGCCAACGGCCAGCCCCGTGACCTTCGCAATGGTGGGAACCGTCAGTTCGTGCAGGGCCAACGCGACTTCGGTGAGCCTGCGCAACTTGTCCTTTGGATGGACGTCCTCCGGCGTGGAGATGTCCGCACCGGAGCAGAACGCGCCGCCCGCGCCGGTGATCACCAGGGCACGCAAATCACGATCGCGCGCGGCGGCCCGCAGCGCGTCGGCCAGCTCCATCCACAGCTGCGGATTGATGGCGTTCTTGCGATCGGGCCGGTTCAGCGTCAGAGTCCTTACGCAGTCGACGTCGGCCGATAACAACACCTGTTCCTCGCTCACGAGTACGCCGGACCAATCGCGCCATCGGCCCGCAGCCGGGCCAGTTCGTCGGTGCTAACACCCAATTCGCGCAGCACCGCGTCGGTGTGCTCACCCAGCCCAGGCACAGCGCCCATCGGTTGCTCGAATCCGCCGATCACCGGTGGCGGTCGCAATGCCTGGATATCGCCCTTCGATGTGCCGACCGTTCGCCAGCGGTCGCGGGCGGTGAGCTGCGGGTGCACCACGACTTCGCTCGGCAGGTTGTAGCGGGAGTTACCGATACCTGCGTCATCGGCGGTCTTCTGGATCTCTGCGAGATCATGCTGGGCGCACCAGGATCCGATGGCCTCGTCGAGGACGTAGCGGTGCGCGCAACGATCGGAGTTGGTGCGAAACCTCGCATCGTCGGCCAAGTCGGGGCGATTGATGATCTCCCTGGCCACCCGCTGCCACTCGCGGTCGTTGGTCGTGCCGAGCACGACGGTCTGACCATCGCGGGTGGGAAACGCCCCGTACGGCGCCACCGCAGGTGATCCGACGCCCAGCGGTTGCTGGTCGACGCCCGAGTGCTGCGTGTAGGTCAGCGCGTAGCCCATGACATCGGTCATCACGTCGAACAGGCTGAGTTCGACGGACGGCGCCGCGACACCCTCTGGACGGCGACCGCGCGCGAACAGCAATGCCAGGATCGAGATCGCCGCGTAAAGCCCTGTGGTGAAGTCGGCCATCGCAGGCCCCGGCTTGGCAGGCATGCCTGGATAGCCGGTGATGGCGCACGAACCCGATTCCGCCTGCACCAGAAGGTCATACGCGCGCTTGTGCGATATCGGCCCACCAGGCCCGTAGCCGTCGATCTCAACGGGAATGACGTCGGGGTGGCTTTGAGCGAGGTCGGCGGCCGCGATGCCCATCCGCGCCGTGGACCCTGGGGCGAGGTTGGACACAAACGCGTCGGCACGGTCGAGCAGCCGGTGCAGTAGGTCCACGCCGGCTGGTGACTTAGTGTTCAGTGTCACCGATTCCTTGCCGCGGTTGCACCAAACGAAGTGCGCGGCAAGGCCTCCAGGGCCGTTGACCACATCGTCGTAGTCACGCGCGAAATCACCGCCGTTAGGGTTCTCCACCTTGATGACGCGGGCACCGAAATCGGCGAGCACGCGTGTGCATATCGGCGCGGCCACGGCTTGCTCCATGGCGACGACGGTGACCCCGGCCAGCGGGGCATTAGACATGCCTGTCACATCACCATGCCGCCGTCCACCGGCAGCACCTGCCCGGTGATGTAGGACGCCGCGTTGGACGCCATGAACACGAACGCACCGGCGATCTCCGACGGCTCCGCCCACCGCTTCATCGGGATGCGGTTCATCATGTTGGCCGCGAATTTCTCGTTGGTGCGGATGGTTTCGGTCATCGGCGTCGCGGCAAGCGGTGCCAGAGCGTTGACCATGATGTTCTTGGTGGCCAGCTCACGGGCCAACGACTTCGTGAAGCCGATGATGCCTGCCTTCGCGGCCGAGTAATTGACCTGGCCGAGGGTGCCGGTCAGTCCAGCCGCCGAAGTCACGTTGACGATCCGCCCGGTGCCGTCGGTCGGAATGTAAGGCAGCGCAGCCTGGGTGACGTTGAACGCGCCAAGGACATGGATGTCGAACAGCAGTCGCATTGAGTCCTGCGTGAGCTTGTCGAACATCCCAGGCTTCGTCACGCCCGCGTTGTTGATGACGATGTGCAACGCGCCGTCGGCCAGTGTCGCAGCCTGGGCGGCGGCCGCGTCGGCGGACTCACGATCGGAGACATCCAGAGCGGTCGACTCGGCGCTTCCGCCCGTGGCCGAAATGCGTTCGGCCACAGCCGCAGCGGCGTCTTTGTCCAGGTCGGTGACGAGCACGGCCGCGCCCGCGTCGGCCAGCGCCTCGGCGACCGCCGAACCGATCCCACCCGCGGCGCCGGTCACCAGCGCCGACCGGCCGGTGAGGTCGAAGTAGTCGGTCATCAGTAGCTCCTCGGCAGGCCAAGGACGTGCTCGCCGAGGAAGTTCAGGATCATCTCCTGGCTGACTGGTGCGATCTTCATCAGTCGCGACTCACGGAAGTAGCGCGAAACGTGATACTCCTCCGAATAGCCCATCCCGCCGTGCAACTGCAGTGCCCGGTCGGCGGCACCGAAACCGGCGTCGGCGCACAGGTACTTCGCCGTATTCGCTTCGCGCCCACACGGTTTGCCGTTGTCGTACAGCCAGGTCGCCTTGCGCAGCACCAATTCGGCAGCGTCCAGCCGGGCCAACGAGTCGGCGAGCGGGAACTGCAGCCCCTGGTTCATGCCGATGGGCCGGTTAAACACAACCCTCTCGTTGCCGTACTTGACCGCCTTCTCCAGCGCGACCCGCCCGATGCCCAGCGCCTCGGCGGCGATCAGCATCCGTTCGGGGTTGAGCCCGTCGAGGATGTATTTGAATCCCTTGCCCTCTTCGCCGACCCGATCCTCGATCGGCACGATGAGATCGTCGATGAACACCTCGTTGCTGCTGACGGCGTTGCGGCCCATCTTCTTGATCGGACGGATGTCGACGTGCTCGCGGTTCAGGTCGGTCAGGAACAGCGTCATACCGTCGGTCTTCTTGGTGACCTCGTCATACGGCGTGGTGCGGGTGAGCAGCAGGATTTTCTCGGACTCCAGCGCCTTGGAGATCCACACCTTGCGGCCGTTGATGCGGTACGTGTCGCCCTCCCGCTTGGCGAAGGTCGTGATGCGCGAGGTATCCAGTCCCGCACCGGGTTCGGTGACGCCGAAGCACACGTGCAGATCGCCGTTGACGATCCGGGGCAGCGTCGCGGCCTTGAGTTCGTCGGAGCCGTGTTTGACGACGGGCTGCATCCCGAAGATCGACAGGTGGATGGCGCTGGCGCCGTTCATCGCCGCCCCGGAGCGCGAGATCTCCTCGAGCAGCAGCGTCGCTTCGGTGATGCCGAGGCCGTGGCCGCCGTACTCCTCCGGGATGGTCATGCCCAGCCAGCCGCCCTTGGCGATGGCGTCGTAGAACTCCTCGGGGAATTCGTGGGCGAGGTCCTTCTCCATCCAGTAGTGGTCGTCGAACTTGCCCGCCAGTTCGGCGACGGACTTGCGGA
>JAVRPX010000826.1:0-5264 GCA_032161985.1 Mycobacterium sp. | reverse complement strand
CATCGCCCCCATGGCCTCGATCTTGCTGCCACAGAGTCCCCGCAACGGCGGGCGCAGGTGGTGCCGCGTTCGCGATGCCCGCACCCATGCCAACAGCGCTGAACGCCAGTGCGCCGGCCATCGCAGCTCCGGCCGCAATCTTCTTCACAAACATTGCCCAAACTCCCTTTCCCGAGCCCCCTATGCGATTGCAACGTTAGGTGGCCTAGATTCATGCCAGGGGTCAGCGATTTGATGCAATCCATGAAGAAGCGGTGGATCACGCACCTATTTTAGGGCGTCCGTCGATGCCGCTGCCGGATCGAGGGTTCGACACGAAATGCATTGAGAATCTTCCAAGAAGAATGCATTGAGAATCCTCCAAGAGGCCGGTCATACCTTCGTGTTGTCAACAACCCAGCGGTCAAACAGAACCGCGAAACCCTAAGGGGGAAAACAACATGAACACCAACCAACCACTCAAGAAGATGTTCGTCGGGGCGCTGCTTTCTGGCGGCGTCGCGCTTGCCGGATTGGGGCTGACCGCGGGCACCGCCAGCGCCGCCCCAGTGAATCCGGGCCCGACGATCGACTACTCCGATTTCGGTGTCCCCGTGGTCGAATGCATCCAGTGCCAGCGCACCCTTCCCGGCGACGGTTCTGTGAAGGTCAACCCTGGACCCCAGTTGGGCGACGTCTCGGTACGCGTGAAGGTCCCCTCCACCGGCCACTGAACGGCACAAGAAATACAGTTCGGCCCGCCACCAAATCACTTGGTGGCGGGCCAAACCACGCCGCAGGCCGCTGACTGCCATCGGCCGCACGGCCAGTTTCAGCCTTTGCGGCGAACTTGGAAGCCAATTTTGGGTTAGGGAGCGGGACTATCCGATATCGGGATCTACTTCGCGGACTGCCCTTCTGCCGGTCACGACATGATCGCTCTCGACTTTCCCCCGCGGCGAAGAGCCCAGCGTCGTTCACGTCGATCAGGAAGTCGGATACCGGATCGCCAGTCTCGCACCAGATTTCGCCACGTTCGTCAACGGCCTTCTCCACAGGAAGATTTCGACGAAGAATGAATCTCCCGAACCGACGCAATCACACCGTCCCGCGGGCGGCCCACGCGCTCGCGGCGACGGTGAACGGTCCACTACCCAGGCGTTGGCGAGCCACTGATTCGAGACGTGCGCGACCATCGTCATCAAGTCGCTGGACGTAGTCGCCGGCAGGACCGACACCGAATGTGTATGGCTCCCACCACTCCTCAAAGGTCGGGTGCACGACATCGACCGCAATGGAATCCTCTTCCACATCGCGCAGGCCTGCAGCGTCGAACAGCTCAGTCAGGTGGCCCCTGTGCGCGCCGGAGAGGAGCGCTTCATCCTCGGCGTCAGGGTCGATCACGTGCACTGCGTCCCAGAACGGCGCCAATGCGCCGGTTGGCCCGTCCCACACGCTTGCGGCGATAACACCGCCACGTCGAGTCACGCGCGCCATCTGTCTGAGTCCGGCTATCGGATCCGTCATGAAGTGCACCACCAATTGCGCGAGAGCAGCGTCGAAGGCGGCAGTGTCGTGGGGCAGTTCCTCCGCCGTGCCTCGACGCACGTCGACGTCCGGGAAGCGCACTCGGATCGCGTCGACGAACGGAGGTGAAGGATCGATCGCAGCGACCTCGGCTCCGACCGAGAGCAAATGAGCCGTCAGCGCGCCAGGCCCACACCCGACGTCGAGCACCGCATCCCCGACGCCGACCCCGGCAAATGACGCAAACACCTCCGCAAGAGGCTCGGCGTATCGGCCCATGTAACGGCCGTAGGCCTCCGGCGAGACGATAAAACTCACCGGGCAATGCTAAGTCGCAAGCCCCGTCATGGTGCTGGTTCGTCGTTCTAGCCGATGGTGACCAAACTTGACCTAACAAGGGTCTCGCTACGCGCTGGTGAGTCACACTGTCATTGGAGGACAACATGGCGCACGAGAAGGTCGACGACGTCGAAGCCCGGCGGGAGAAATACGGGCAGCTGCCGCCGCTGGTGCGCATCGAGGAAACGATCACCAGCCAGGACACCGAGCTGGCACGCGATCCTGAGGGCGGACGCAACACCGACCAGGACTTCTTGATCCGTCACGCCGGGGGTTAGAACCACACCGGCTCTGCTGTCTAGACGTTGAAGCGGAACTCGACCACGTCGCCGTCTGCCATCACGTAGTCCTTGCCTTCCATCCGCACCTTGCCAGCCGCCTTTGCGGCGGCCATCGACCCGGCCTCGATCAGGTCCTCGTACGACACGATCTCGGCCTTGATGAAGCCCTTCTCGAAATCGGTGTGAATGACGCCTGCGGCCTTCGGCGCGGTGTCACCCTGGCGAATCGTCCACGCGCGCGACTCTTTTGGCCCGGCTGTCAGAAAGGTCCGCAAATGCAATGTGTGAAAACCCGCCCGCGCCAACGCATCCAGCCCACGTTCGGTTTGGCCGATCGACTCCAGCAGCTCGGCGGCCGATTCGTCGTCAAGCTCCTGCAACTCCGCCTCGATCTTCGCGTCGAGAAAGACCGCATCCGCAGGCGCCACCAACTCCCGTAACGATGCCACCCGCGCCTCGTCGGTCAGCACGGCCTCGTCGGCGTTGAAGACGTAGAGAAACGGCTTGGTCGTCAACAGGTTCAGCTCGCGCAGCAGCGAGACATCAACGCCGGCAGAGAACAGCGTCGTGCCGCCATTGAGAATCTCCTGCGCCGCCGCGGCGGCGTCGTAGGCGGGCCTGCGGTCCTTGTGGGTGCGGGCCTCCTTCTCCAGCCGCGGCAATGCACGTTCCAGCGTCTGCAGGTCGGCCAGGATCAGCTCGGTGTCGATCACCTCGATATCGGATTTCGGATCAATGCGGCCGTCGACGTGTGCGACGTCGTCATCGGTGAATACCCGCACCACTTGGCAGATCGCGTCACTCTCACGGATGTTCGCAAGGAACTTGTTGCCGAGGCCCGCGCCTTCGGACGCACCTTTGACGATGCCTGCGATGTCGACGAACGTCACCGGCGCCGGCACGATTTTCTCCGACTCGAACATCTTGGCGAGCTCGGTCAATCGCGGGTCGGGCAACGGCACGACGCCCTCATTCGGCTCGATCGTCGCGAACGGATAGTTTGCCGCCAGCACGTTGTTGCGCGTCAACGCGTTGAACAGCGTTGACTTGCCGACATTCGGCAGTCCGACGATTCCCAGATTCAGGCTCACAGGGTCCAGAGTCTAGGAGACTGTGACGGGCACGCCAGCAGCGCGCTGACAGCTACTTTTAGCTTGAGCCGGTACGGTCTACCTGTGTCAGCACAGCGCACACGGTCGGCAGTGACGGCCGACCATCGCTCTGCGCACCCCAATATCCCGGGTGTTCCGTGGTGGGGTGCGGTGCTGCTGGCGGTCACTTTCACCGCCGTCGGCTTCGCGTTTGACGCAGGTTCCGGTGACAAAGAACTCAGCATGGTGTTCGCGGCGGCGTACACGCTGGGCTGCATCTTCGCGGTGCTCGCGGTGCGGCAGGGCGGGATCTTCACCGCCGTCATCCAGCCGCCGCTGATCCTGTTCGTCGCAGTGCCGACCTCGTATTTCCTGTTCCACGGTGCCGCGTTCACCGGCATCAAGGACACCTTGATCAACTTCGGGTATCCGCTCATCGAGCGGTTCCCATTGATGTTCTTCACGTCGGCCGCCGTCCTGCTCATCGGGATGGCCCGCTGGTATACCGGCATGTCGAGGCGACGGGGCGCAGCGCGGTCCACCGCGAAGGAGACGACGAGCAGCAGTCGCGTGTCCTCGGTCACATCCAAGATGTCGTCGCTGCTGACGGGTGGCGCCACCGACTCGCCCGAAGACACTGTCGACACCGCCGAGCCCCGCCGCAGACACACCATCGACCGCCCGAGCCGGGCCGCCAAGCCCGCCGCGGCCGAACGCAGCGGCCGAACGACCAAGCGCGCTGCACCGTCGCGGTCGCGACACGCCCGGCCGCCGGACACCGAGATCATCGAGCCGGTCGCCGAGCGTCCCCGTCGGCCCCGCACGCCCCGGCAGAGCGAGCAGTCGCCGGTGCCGCCCGCCGAGCCGCGTCGCCGCCCCCGCTCGTCGACGCGCGAACCCCGCAAGGCCGTCCCGCCTGCCGACCGGCGCGCCTCGTACGAGCGCCCCGAGCGTCGCCGCCGCGTCGATGATGACTATCAGCCGCGGGAACCTCACGGCAGCAACGGAAATGGGACGCATCACCCGGTCTCGCGGGTGCGCTACCGCGGTGACGCCGAGGACAGTGACAACAATGCGGAGCACCGGAGCCGGCCGCGCTCGTCACGCAGCTCCTTGGAGGCCGACAGCTGGGAGTACGACGTCTAAAGCGGCGCTCGCAGGAAGCGACCGGCCGCCTCGACCGCAGGCCCGGAAGTGCCCGCATCACTGACGAACACCGCCAGCGCAAGGTCACCGTCGATGCCGACGAACCAGCCGTGCGCATGGGTGTTGTCGATGTACTCGGCGGTGCCCGTCTTGCCGAGCAGTCCCGGAATGTCTTGCAGCGCCGTCGCTGTGCCGGTGGTGACCGTCTCGCGCATCATCGACTTCACTTGATCAGCAATGCCGGAGGGAAGTGGATCCGGAGCGCGGTCGGGCTTGCCCGGTTGACCGGCGACGATCGTGGGGGCAGGCACCGATCCGCGGGCCAACGCGGCGGCCACCAGCGCCATGCCGAACGGCGACGCGGTCACCTGTCCCTGGCCGATCCCCTCTTCGACCCGTAACGCGGCGGTGTCGGCGGCGGGCACCTTGCCCGTGACGGTGGTCATGCCCGGCGCGGTGTAGTCGACACCCAGGCCCAGCTGGGTGCCGGCGTTGGCCAGGCCGTCGGGAGGCAAGTTGACCGCCAGCCTGCCCATCGTCGTGTTGCACGACCGCGCGAACGCGGTGTGCAGTGGCACCTCGCCCAGGTCGAAGTTGTCGTCGTTGGGAATCTGGCGGCCCTCGATGTTCTCGTTGCCGGGGCACGCGACGACGCTGTCCGGAGTCACCTGGCCGGCCTGCAGCGCGGCGGAGACCGTCACGGTCTTGAACGTCGACCCCGGCGGATACAGCCCCGTCAACGCGATCGGGCCCTGCGCGTCGGCTGCGGGATTCTGGCCGACGGCAAGCACGTCGCCGGTCGACGGCTGGATCACCACGATCGCGGCAGGCGTGGTAATCGGCGCCAGGGCATCCTCGGCAGCGTGCGACATGGCCATGTCGAGGGTGCTGGCGATGTCGG
>JAVRPX010000825.1:0-14473 GCA_032161985.1 Mycobacterium sp. | reverse complement strand
CAGTCTTGGCCGAGATGAACAGCTGGCTGCCGATGTCGCGGTACGGCATGCCGAGCAGCAGCAGTTCGGCCACTTCGCGTTCGCGGTCGGACAACCTGGAGGAGGCAGGCCGCGACGGGCCGCTGCGAGCAGCATCCGCGACGACGGACACCGATTCGAGGCCCGGCCCATCATCGACCGCGATGGTCTGTTTGAGGTCGCGCGCCAGTTGCAGCATCGCCCCGGAGACGCGTCCGTCGGGGGTCTGAAGGGCGGCCTGGCTGGCCAACCGGGTGGCGTCCCAGGTCATGCCGAACTGCGACAACCCCCGGGCCGCCGCTGTCACCTCGTCGGTGTCGACATGATTGGCCAGCACCCGCAGCCAGGTACGCCCGGCCGAGGCCAGCGCCCTGGCGAATGCGCTGTGGGCGGCGGCGGAGGTCAACGCCTGGCCGTGCGGCGCAACCGCTTCCGGTGAACTGGCCAGGATTCCGGCGTGTACGCCTGCCCAGTGCAGCGGCACCGACCACAGCACCGGATTGCCGAGCGACTCGAGCAGGGCGAAGGCCTCGGTCAGGGAGTGCTGCAGCCGGTCGACCTGACGCATCCTTGCAGCGGCCACCCACAGCTCGCCAAGCGGCAGCAGCGAAAACAGGTCCATCGAGTATTCGGCGAGTACCTCGACAGCCGCATACCAATACTTCTGCACCGCACCGCTGTCGCCGCTGCGCCTCGCGATCGCCGTCTGCAGCGCGGCGGCCCACAGCGCGTCGCGGCGGTGCAGTGCCGCATCGGCCATCGCGGCGACATCGGCAGTCGCCGCAGGCAGCTGGCCGTCGAGCATCCGGACCCAGCCGAGCAGCAGTCGGTGCCTATAGGAAGCGAAGGATTCGTCTGCCGTGTCCGTCTGGCTGCCTGCGCGCACCGCCCTGCTGATGACGCTGCGGGCGCGAACCGGGTCGCCGCCGTGCAGCGAGGCCAGCGTCACGAGTGCGGCTGGGGTGTCGGGTGCGACGCCCGGTGGCTGCTGTTCGGCGGTGATCGAATGGCCCAGCCGCGCGACGGCGATCGAGTACGGCTGATCCAGCGACAGCAGCAGACCCTCGGCGAGGCTGCGTGCGGCGCGTGCGGTCGACGTCGGCGGCCCGTCGCTCTCCGCGCTGAGCGCCGCCCGTGCGGCGTCGAGGTCACCCGCGGCGACCGAAACGATCGCGCCCGAGGCGCTGACGAACGCGTCGGGATACGGCCCGAGCCACCTGAACAGGTCGGCCGCCTGCGCCGCGCCGCCGTCGTGCACGGCGATGCTGGCTGCGATCCGGACCGCGGCCGCACGCTCGGCCGCGTCCTCGGAGCCGAGCAGTTCGTCGGCCAGCCGACCCGCGGTGGTGCAGTCGCCTGTCAGCGCGAGCGCGTCGGCCAGACGCGCGGACAGGGCCGACGCCCCCGCATCGGCGGCGGCCCGATACAGCCGTGCCGCCCGCGCCGGTTGGCCACGGGTGCGGGACGCCAGCTCGGCGAGTTCGGCGGCCAGCCGGTCGTCGTGTAGCCCGTGTTCGGCCATCCGCAATGCGAGATCCGCTGACAGCGTTGACGATTCGAGTTGCGACACCAGCAGCGAGATCTCGGTGTCGTGGTGGCGCGCGGCGCCGATGATCCCGGCGATGCAGCGGTGCACCGACCGCAGGAACGTGTGGCTGTGCGACGGCTCGATCAGGCCGCTGGCGCGGGCGCGGTCGACAAGGGCCTGCGCCTCATCCGCGCCGATCCGCAGCGCCGCGGCGACGTCGCCTGGCCCGAGCTCCGGGCTCAGCGACGACACCAGCAGCGTGTCGAGCACCGGTTCGTCGAGTCGGCGCAGTCGCTCGATCAGCGCGAACTTGGCGGCCTGCATGATCGCTGTCGCAGGCTCCTCGCCATCGGGTGTGCCCGCCGCGGCGAGCGCGGGCTGCAGCAGGAACGGCAGGCCTGCCGTCGCCATCATCAACGACCGGATGACCTCGGAAGTCATTGGGACACCGAGTGTTTCGGCCGCGACACGGTTGACTTCGGTGGGGCTGAGCGCGCCAAGCGACACCAGGGGGTTTTCCCGCTCCATGGCGGTGGCGAGCGACCGCAGCGCGGGGTGATGTGCGAGCGGTTGGGCGGCGACGACGACCGTCGACGCGGGATCGGCGACCCGCTCGCCGAGCTGGCCGAGCTCTGCGTCGTCGAGCAATTGCGCGTCATCGATGACGACCGCCGCGGCCGAATCGTCGCCGTCGCGGGGCGGCCTCGTCAGTACTGTCACTCCGGCCTCGCGCAACGCCGACCGGATGGCCGCGAGGACCGAACTTTTACCGGTGCCAATGCCTCCGGACACCATCACCTTGACGGGCACCGTCGGCGAGGTGAGCAGCGATGCCACGGTGTCGTGCGCGGCCGGCGGGATGTCGGTCAGCGGATCGGACGCCGGTTTCACCATGGGTCACGGCGCAGTTGTCGTCGCCGGCGACAACGCGGCGGCTGTGGTCGTGGTGGGCGGCGCCTGGGTCGTGGTCGGCGGCGTGGTGGTCGGCGGCGTGGTCGTGGTGGTCGGCGGCGTGGTCGTGGTTGTCGTGGTGGTGGTGGTTGTCGTGGTTGTCGTTGTCGTTGTGGTGGTGAGCGACGTAGTGGTCGTGCTCGGTGGCGGGGGCGGCGGCACCACGGTTGTGCTCGGCTCGCCGTTGGCGCCGGTAACCGTGATCGTTTGCGAGGTTTGCAAAGTCGGTGGCTGGCCGGGCGACGGGCCGGTCTCGACGTGCGTGGCCGTCTCTGTCACCGGTCCGGAGTTGCCGCTGGTGCTGGTCAGCGTGACCGCGAGCCCGCCAATCGCCAGCAGCAGCACCGCGGCCGCCGCCCCGAACAGAATTGGCGGGCGCTTGTACCAGGGCAGCGGCCCTGGCTCGGGCTCGTAGCCCTCTTCCTCGTGCGCGAACGCGACCTGTGGGCGGGCGTCGGTCGGCCCCTGATCAAAGGTGTAGTCCTCGCCGGAGTACGGCACCGGCTCGCCGCCCGGCGCATCGTCCTGCGACCAGGCCAGCGCCCGGAACGTCGCCGACGCTGCGCCGTCAGAGGCCGACTCGGAGGCGGCCAAACCCGCGGCGCCCGCGGCCCAACCCGCAGCGGCCATGCCCGTCGGCGCGTCCGCAGCGGCCGCCATCCCGGTCGGCGCCATCCCGGTAGGCGCGTCCGCCTCCAGCGCGCGGTCGGCCACCAGCGCGGCGCCTGCAGCGACGTTGAGCTGGGATTGCGGCGTGGTGACGACCGGAGCGCGCAGCCGCTCCGACAGCTGTTGGGTGACCAGCGGAATGTTGGCCCCGCCGCCGACCGTCGCGACGGCGGACACGGAGGACACGGGAATGTTATTGCGCTGCAACGTTTCTTCGATGGTGTTCAGCAGACCGGCGAGCGGTTCCGAGATAAGGCCCTCGAGCTCGTTGCGGGTAACCCTGATGTCGGAGTTGAAGCCGGGCAGCTCCGCGGGCACAACCGTCGCTGTCTCGGCGGATAGCCGTTCCTTGGCCTGCCGGGCCTCGTCGCGCAGCCGGGCCAGCGCTCCGAGCCCCAGTGTGCCGGTGGTGTCGGTGTTGTTGGCGTCGGCGATTCCGGCGACCACATGGTTGAGCAGTGCCTGGTCGATCTGATCGCCGGAGAAGTCGGAATAGCGGATCGTCTCGCCGATCTGGGCGAAGTTCGAACCGGCGTCGGCCAGCGTGACGCTGGTTCCGCTACCGCCCAGGTCCACCAGGGCGACGACGCCGCTCGACGGCAGCCCGGGTGCGGCCTGCAGCGCGGCCAGCGCCGCGACCGAATCCGGGACAAGCGCGGCGGGCACACCGTTCGGCGCGAGGCTCGGCTTCGCACGCAGCGCACCCCGCAGCGCACCGACCGTTGCGGGGCCCCAGTGCGCGGGCACGGCGATCGCGATGGGGGCGCCGCCGCCCACAGTGCGCGCCATCGCGTCGAGGGCCTCGACGAGCACTCGCTCGCCGACATGCGGGGAGCCATCGGCGGCCACCAGCGGAACTGGGTCGCCGACTCGCTCAACGAAACCGCTCAGCACGAGGCCCTGATGAATATCGTTCGGATTCGCTCGATATTCGATGGGTACGCCGACTTCGGGGGCGCGATCGTTGAACAGGGTGAGAACGGATCGGCGCATGACCAGCGGGCGCCCGATTCGGGCCGCCACCAGGTTCGTCATCCCAATCGACAACCCGAGTGAGTCGCTCATGTTCCCCTCTTGGTTGGCCCCTGAATTCGGCCGATGCTCACGATAGCGGCTCAGGGCGCCAGGAACAGGGAGATCCCCCTAGTGGCGGGAAACCCCTAACGGTCAGTCCCCTAACGCCGGTGCGGCAGAGGTGGGTTTGGCACCGATCACCGTTGCCACATCCGTCGATAGCATCGGGTCAGGCCTTTGGGCTATCGCCGCATACTTAACTGCAATGGGAAGAAGGGTTCTCCATGGCAAACTCGCTACTCGACTTTGTGATGTCGTTGGTGCGGGACCCCGACGCCGCCGCAGCCTACGCCGCTGATCCGGCGCAGGCGATCTCCGACGCCAATCTGACCGACGTGACCAGCGTGGACGTCAACAATCTAATTCCGGTCGTCTCGGAATCGCTGTCGATGGCGGTGCCCTCCACGGGCACCGACGGCGTGGTCGACGATCACGCGAGCAATGTCTGGGCAAGTGGCGCGGCAACCGCCGCGTTCGATGCGTTCGACGACCATCTGCCTGCCACCGTCGTTGACGATGCGCACTCGGCGGTCGCCGAGTTCGTCAACGAACCCGATGCCGGGGTGCACTCCGGGCTCGACATGCCCGCCGACGTCGGGGTCCCCGACGTGGCAAGCCTCGACGACGCGTCGCTGCAGTTCGACGGCCCGGTGATCGACGACGCGCCCGTCGATGACGCCCCGCCAGTGGACGACTGGAGCCATTCGGTCCCGGAGGATCACCACCTCGACGCCGACGCCTCCGGCTTCGACGTCTTCGACTAGTCACCGACCCGACGAACACAGAATGCGTGGCCCATACGGGTCACGCATTTTGTGCATTTGAGGTGCAGAAATACGATCAATGGCCAGCATGAGGAACCTGTCCCCTAATTACCCCCTAATCCCCTAATGAACACTCCACTACTATCCCGGGATGTGTTCCAGTAGGGAGGGGTTCTGACCCCGTTTCTGCAACGTCGCGAGGTCCATAACGTTGTCACCAGTTCGCCGGACACGCCGGCGACCAGCTCCCAGAAACACAAACAGAAAAGGACCACCGAAATGACCAACGTTCTCGATTGGATTCTCGACCTGTTCCGCGACCCGGTTCAGGCGCAGGCCTTCATCAACGACCCCGACAAGTCCATGCAGAACGCCGGCGTGCAGAACGTCTCTGCCGCTCAGGTGAACGCCGTGGCCGCCTCCGTGGCACCCGCCGCGATCATCCAGGGCGGTGGCAACCCTGTCCATGGCCTGCAGCAGGCGGTGGCCCAGACCCACGGAATCGCCTTCGTTCCGGAGACGCAGGCGTTCAGCAACAACGACACGCTGAGCCACAATGCCGCGTTCAGCAACAACGACACCCTGAGCCACAACGACGTGCTGAGCCCCGAGGCTGGCCACGATGTGCAACAGGGCGGCGTGAACCTGGACTTCGGTGACATCACCCTCGGCGGTGACCACAACCAGGCCTCGGACGGCAGCGTCATCAACACCGGCACCGCCGGCGACATCGACAACACCAACGTTCATGGTGACGGCAACGTGGTCGGTGACGGGAACGTCGGGGCCAACACCGGCGACATCCTCGCGGGCGAGGGCTCCACTGTCCAGGCCGGCGGCGTGGGCAACACCAGCGACAGCCATGGCAGCGTCACCAACACCGGTAGTGGCGATGTCATCTCGGGCAACGAGGGTCCGGTCGTCAAGACCGGCGACATCGACACCAGCGGTGGCAATGCCTCCGGTGGCGGCGGTGGCCACGGCGGCATCCTCGGCGGCGGTGGCGACGGCGGCGCCGCTAACGCTGGTGGCGGAGGCCAGGTGGTCATCGCCCCGACCCAAACCACCAGCACCAATACCGGTGGCGGCGACGTCACCACGGTCGACACCCACGGTGGCGACATCTCCGGGAGCGTCGACGCCAGCCACGACGACAACTCGACGGGCCACAACACCGACAACTCGACCCATGACAGCCACAACGACAGCTCGACGCACGACAGCCACGACGCAACCGTCGAGACGCACGTGGACGTCAGCAACGACGTCGGCCTGTTCTGACCGAGAGACAACCAAATAGCGCAGCTGGCGGGGACCGAACACGGGTCCCCGCCAGTTGGCACGCCTACCGTTAGATGAACGGCCGCGCGAACCAAAGGGACGCCATGACGCAACCGAATGACCCCCGCAAGGTGAAGGTCATCGTCGAACTGATCGACCATTCCAGCAAGATTGCGGAGACGAACGAGCGTGGCGATCTGGTCGAGCGGTTGGCCAAGGCGAAGGCGCGAATCACCGACCCGCAGATCAGGATCGTGATCGCAGGCCAGCTCAAGCAGGGCAAGAGCCAGCTGCTCAACTCGCTGCTGAACGTGCCGGTGTCCCGCGTCGGCGACGACGAAACCACGGTGGTCGCCACGATGGTGTCCTACGGCGAACAGGCCACGGCGAAGCTGATGGTCGCCGGCGCCGACGAGGGCGAGCCCGATGCGATCGAGATCCCCATCGCCGACATCAAGAACGATCTGCGTCGCCATCCGGCGGCGGGAGGCAGGCAGGTACTCCGAGTCGCAGTGACCGCGAACAGCCCGCTGCTCAAGGGTGGGTTGGTGTTCGTCGACACCCCAGGCGTCGGCGGTCACGGTCAGCCGCACCTGTCGGCCACGCTCGGACTGCTACCCGACGCGGACGCGATGTTGATGATCAGCGACACCAGCCAGGAGTTCACCGAACCCGAGATGACGTTCGTACGTCAATCATTCGAAATCTGCCCCGTCGCAACGATTGTCGCGACCAAGACCGACCTCTACCCGCATTGGCGAGAGATCGTCGAGGCCAACAAGGCGCATCTGCAGCGCGCCGGGCTCTCGATACCGATGATTCCGGCGTCGTCGCTGCTGCGTAGCCATGCCATCCAACTCAACGACAAGGAACTCAACGAGGAGTCGAACTTCCCGGCCATCGTGAAGTTCCTCAGCGAAAAGGTGCTGTCCCGGGAGAACGATCGGGTCCGCGACCAGGTGCTCGCCGAGGTGCGTTCGGCCGCAGAGCATCTGACGATGGCCGTGGACTCCGAACTGTCCGCGATCAATGATCCCGAAGCTCGCGACAGGCTGAAGGCCGAGCTCGAGCGGCGCAAGCAGGAAGCCCAGGACGCGCTGCAGCAGACCGCGCTGTGGCAGCAGGTGCTCAACGACGGAATCGCTGATCTGACAGCCGATGTTGACCACGACCTGCGCGGCCGGTTCCGGGCCATCTCTCAGCACACCGAGCATGTGATCGACTCCACGGACCCGACTCACCACTGGGCCGAGATCGGCGCCGAGCTGGAGAACACGATCGCCACCGCCGTCGGCGACAACTTCGTCTGGGCATATCAGCGCGCCGATGCGCTCGCCCAGGAGGTGGCGCGGACGTTCGTCGAGGCCGGCCTCGAGGCGGTCCAGATGCCACAGATCGACGCCCGCGAAATGGGCGCCGGCTTCGGCGAATTGAAATCGCTTGGCAAGCTGGAGGCCAAGCCGATCAAGACCGGTCACAAGGTCGTCACCGGTATGCGCGGCTCGTACGGCGGCGTGCTGATGTTCGGCATGCTGACCTCATTCGCCGGGCTGGGCATGTTCAACCCGCTGTCGCTGGGCGCCGGTATTCTGTTGGGCCGCAAGACCTACAAAGACGACATGGAGAACCGGATGATGCGGGTGCGCAATGAGGCGAAGATGAACATGCGAAAGTTCATCGACGACGTTTCCTTCGTGGTGAACAAGGAATCGCGCGACCGGCTCAAGGGAATTCAGCGTCAGCTGCGCGACCATTACCGCGACATCGCCAACCAAACGACGCGGTCGCTGAACGAATCACTGCAGGCGACGATCGCGTCCGCGCAGCTCGAGGAGAACGAGCGCGTTACCAGGATCCGCGAGCTCGAGCGGCAGCTCAACATTCTCAAACAGGTGACCGATCACGCGGTCAACTTGGCGCCAGGCGCCACCGAACCGGCCCGCGAACCCGTGGGCACCACGTAAACCACCACCGGTGGGAGTCCATCATGTCGATCCTCGATTTCACGACCGGCTCGTTCCGCGATCCAGCCAATCTCCGCTCGTTTGTCGACAACCCCGACCAGGCGCTCGCCGACGCCGGACTTCCCGACGCCACGCCCCAGCAAGTCCACGACCTACTTCCGATGGTGGCCGAGTCCATGCCGCCCGACCGTCCCCTGCAGACGGTCGTGCATTCCGCCGATCCGGTGAGGGCCCTCGCCGAACTGGACGTCGACGACGTTGTCGTCGACGTTCATCGGTATCACCATGAGACGCAGCTGATCGAGAAGGCGCTTGGCTCGGCCGAGTGCCGACCCGGCGACGACGAAGACCACGACCGGTCCTCCGAGACGATCCACGTTGGCCACTGGGACCTGGTCGAGGCTGGCGACAAGGCCCTCGGCGACCCGTTGGCACCGCAAATCGAGAAGGGCGGCGACCCGGTGCCGGCCGGCGACTACGACGACCCGCCCCAGGACGACGAACCGCACCACGACCACGCCCTCGATGACGGCGGCCTCGACCTCGATATCAGCGCGGTCGTTTGGGGCGAAGCTGTCGAATGACGTAGCCATGCATAAGCTGGGCCTCCGGCCATTGCCGAAATGGAAGGGCAGCCCGGAACGTTGGGGAGTAGCGCGACATGAGCACGAGCGAACGGGTGCGCGCGATCCTGGGCGGAACCATCCAGGCATACCGCAGCGATCCGGCCTATCGGCACCGACCCGACGTGCACAACGAGCTGGAGCGCATCGGCTATCGACTTAACCAGCCGATCCGCATCGCGCTGGCAGGCACGTTGAAGGCTGGCAAGTCCACGCTCGTGAATGCGCTTGTGGGCGAGGACATCGCGCCTACCGACGCCACCGAGGCCACCCGCATCGTCACCTGGTTCCGGCACGGCCCCATCCCGAAGGTGACGGCCAACCACCGCGGCGGCCGCCGCTCCAACGTGCCGATCGCCCGTGACGGCGGGCTGACGTTCGACTTCGCCAGCCTCGACCCGGAAGACGTCGCCGACCTGGACGTGGAATGGCCAGCGGCCGAGCTGATCGACGCCACCATCATCGACACGCCTGGCACGTCGTCGCTGTCGCGCGATGTCTCCCAACGCACCTTGCGACTGCTGGTGCCCGACGACGGGGTGCCGCGCATTGATGCGGTGGTGTTTCTGCTGCGCACCTTGAATGCCGCAGACATCGCGCTGCTCAAACAGATCGGCGAGCTGGTCGGCGGATCGGCCGGTGCGCTTGGCGTGATCGGGGTCGCCTCGCGCGCCGACGAGATCGGTGCGGGCCGGATCGACGCGATGCTCTCAGCCAAGGACGTGGCCAAACGGTTCACCAACGAAATGGACAAGACCGGCATCTGCCAGGCCGTGGTGCCGGTGTCCGGGCTGCTGGCGCTGACCGCCCGCACGCTGCGGCAGAGCGAGTTCGTCGCGCTGGAGAAACTGGCGGGGGTCGATGCCGCGGAGCTCACCAAGGCCATGCTCTCGGTCGACCGCTTCGTCCGTGAGGACAGCGAGCTGCCGGTTGAGGCCGCCACCCGCGCCGCACTGCTGGACCGGTTCGGCATGTTCGGCATCAGGATCTCGATCGCGGTGCTGCGCGCCGGTGTCAACGATTCGGTGGCGTTGGCCGACGAGCTGCTGGAGCGCAGTGGGCTGGTGGCGCTGCGCGACGTCATCGACCAGCAGTTCGCGCAGCGCTCCGATCTGCTCAAGGCGCACACCGCGCTGCTGTCGCTGCGGCGGTTCGTGGAGGCCAACCCGATCTATGCGACGCGCTACATCATCGCGGACATCGACCCGCTGCTGGCCGACACGCATGCGTTCGAAGAACTTCGGCTGCTGAGCCAATTGCGTTCGCGCCAAACGACATTGAACGAGGACGAGATCGCGTCACTGCGACGCATCATCGGCGGCTCGGGCACCGACGCCGCGAGCAGACTGGGGTTGCAGCCCGATGCGCCCTACGACGGGCCGCGGGCGGCGTTCGCGGCGGCTCAGAGATGGCGTCGCCGCGCCGACCATCCCCTCAACGACCCGTTCACCACCCGCGCCTGCCGGGCGGCCGTGCGCAGCGCCGAGGCGCTGGTCGCGGAATACGCCGCTCGCGGCCGCTGAGCGGCGTCAACGAACCGAGCCGCTAGTTCGCGACAAGTCGTGCGGCGTGGTCGGCCTCGTCGGGCCGGATGGTGCCGGCGGCGCTCGACTGCACCATCCACCGGGTGACTCGGCCGTCTGGACCCGTCAGCCGCCCCGACGACAGCGCCTGTCCGATCAACGAACGCACCCGCTCCTCGTCGGCGGGATCGGCGGCGAACAGCACCCGTAGACGGAGCGTGTCGTCGGCGGGTGATGCGTCGGTGTGGTGCGGCGCCAGCGGGCACGGCGGCTCGTGATCCCAATATCCGCACAGCGCAACGGTTATCGCACCGCTCGGGGCACGTGAATCCCCGCCGGGATCGAGGATCACGACGGCGTCGTGGGCGTATGCGGCGCGGGACACGTCAGGGCGGCGGTGAGACCGTGACGGTCTGGGTGACCGTGCTGGTGCTCGTACTCGTGCTGACGCTCGGTGCGGTCGTGGTGGTGGTTGTGGTGGTGGTCGTGGTGGGTTCGGTAGTCGTGGTGATTGTGGTCGTGGTCGGCTCCGTAGTCGTGGTGGCCGGCTCCGTCGTCGTGTTCGCCGTGGTTGTCGTCGGCGCGGTCACCGACGTGGAGGTGCGGGTGATCGGCGTGAGCGTGGTCGGTGGGGTGTCCGATGTGCCACTGGTCAGGAGTTTGACCAGGCCGAAGATGACCAACGCGATGAGCACCGCGCCGAGCGCGCCGAATGCGACCAGCGCCACCGGTTTGCGATACCAGGGGAGCGGTTCACCGGGTGGCTGACCGGGCGGACCGTGGTCGCCGTAGTCGATGTAGGCGGTCGGCTCGTCGTTGGGATAGTTCGGATCGTCGGGAGGTCCGTAGCGCGCCACGGGGACAGATAGTAGGCGCTCAGGGCCGCGGATAGAGCGTGCGTGTCACATTCGTGCGCGGCCCGCGGCGCGTCGTCGGCGCTGGCTCGTCGTTGCTTGGCGGAGTGTACGGCTTGGTCCACGCGGTTCGGGTTGACGTGTCAGTGCTGCTCGACGTGTCCGACGAGGACGGCGTGGTGGACGACGGCCCGTTGATGTCGGTCGTGACCGGCGGACTGGTGCTGGTGATCGTCGCCGTCGTGGTCGGCGTCGACGACGCAGTGGCGGACGCCGAAAACGACGGCTCGACGAAGTTCAGGGGGGCCTGCTCGGGCTCGTTGAACTGGCGCGAGACAAACGTCACGGCGGCGATGAGGATGCCGATCACGGCGAGGCCGACCACGCTCGCCCCGACCACCGCAGGGGTGCGGTCGTACCACCGCTCAGACGACGGCGTCTCCTCGTCGTCGTCGTCGAGATCCTGGCCGGCCATGGCCAGTGATAGTAGCCGCGGGGTGTGGAAAGCCGGGGCTCAGCCGAACTGAGGGACGACCTGGGTGGCGAAGAACTCCAATTGGTCGAGATCGGACATATCGAGGAGCTGCAGGTACACCCGCTGAACGCCGACCTCGATGTACGCGGCCAGCTTGTCCGCGATCTCGGCGGGCGTTCCCACCGCCGGGGAGTTGCTGCGCAGCTCGTCCACTTCCCGGCCGATCGCGGATGCCCGCCGTGCGATCTCCGCGTCGTCGCGTCCTGCGCAGACGACGAACGCCGCCGAATACGTTATCGAATCCGGTGATCGGCCCGCGTTGGCCAGTGCTCCGGCGACCCGCTCGTACTGGGTCTTGGCCATCTCCAGCGGTGCAAACGGGATGTTGAACTCGGCGGCGAACTGCGCAGCGAGCGCTGGTGTGCGCTTTGGGCCGCTGCCGCCGATGATGATCGGCGGGTGCGGCGACTGTGCCGGTTTGGGCAGCGCCGGGGAGTCCGCAACGGTGTAATGCGTGCCCGCGTAATCGAACTTCTCGCCGACGGGTGTCGTCCACAGCCCAGTGATGATGTGCAGCTGTTCGGTCAGCTTGTCGAAACGCTCGCCGAGCGACGGGAACGGGATCGCATACGCCTGATGTTCTGCCTCGAACCAGCCCGCACCGATGCCCAATTCGATACGGCCACCGCTCATTTCGTCGACCTGGGCGACCGAGATCGCCAACGGGCCGGGGTAGCGGAAGGTGGCCGAGGTGACCATCGTTCCGAGCCGGATCGTCGACGTCTCGCGCGCGATGCCTGCCAGCGTCACCCACGAGTCGGTCGGACCGGGCAGCCCGCCGCCGCTCATCGCCATGTAGTGGTCGGAGCGAAAGAAGGCCGAATAACCCAGATCCTCGGCGGCGCGAGCGACCGCGAGCTGATCGGAGTAGGTGGCACCTTGCTGGGGTTCGACGAAGACGCGGAAATCCACGACCGCCAGCCTAGAGGCGCTCTCTAGTAAGTGCTGACCTCGTCGACGCTGACGAACATGCCGTGCCCGGTGCGGTCGTTGGTGAACCGGGTGCCGGCTTCCTCACCGACGACGGTCCAACCGGCGGCGCTGAAGGTGCTGTAGTCCAGTGTGGTCTCAGGAAGGTCGCCGAGGTCGCCCACCAGGTATTCGACGGTGCCGTTCGCATTCAGCTTGACCCCATTCGTGCGTACGCCGTCCTGAATGGGGGTGGTCGTGAACGGTCCTGAGCACCCGACCTCCTCCGCGACGACGTAGCAGAAGGTCTTGCCCGACTTGGTTTGGAAGTAGACGGTGCCTGACGCGTCGGCTGGCAGCGGTTCGGGGTCAGCGGCCGCGGGCGCCGCTACCAGCAACGCTCCCACCGCGAGCCCACCCGCCAAGAGCAGCTGGATCTTCATGAATTGAATGATATGCAGCAAACGTCACAGGCCACGGCGATTGGTGCGGACCGCGTCGACGGTCTCGGGGTCACCGTCGAACGTCAGCCGCACGGCGTCACGGCCGGAGATGAAGAGCAGTAGTTCCTGGGGTTCGCCGGTGATCGTGAGCTCCGGTCCCCGGCCAAGCGTGACCACGTCCTTGCCCTGCGGCGTGCGGAGAGCCAGCCTGGCCGGCGCCTTGGCCAAGGTGAGCCGGGCCATGATCGGAAGACCCCGGCCCAGCGCCCTCACCGTCGCGTCGTCGAGCGGTCGTGGTTCCCAACCAGTCTGGGCCCGGCGGACGTCCTCGTGGTGGATGAACATCTCGCCCATGTTCGCCACCGGGTCGAGGACCTTGAACGGCGAGTAAAGCGGTGGGCCGGACGCGATCCTGTCGAGTAGCTCGTCCCACTCGGTGGACTCGGCGGCCTGGCGCCGCACCTTCTCGGTGTAACCGGCCAGGAATGGGACTGCGATACCCGGAGTCGTGTCCAGCCTGCCCTCCCGGACCACCAGATGGGCGGCGAGGTCGCGGGTCGTCCACTCGCCGCACAGCGTGGGCGCGTCTGGTCCGACGGACCGCATGGTTTCAACGAGTGCGGCGCGTTCACGCTGAGCGGCTGTCACAGGTGAACCCTAGAACGCCTGCGCGCCGTCGATGGAGACGGTCATGCCGTGCCCGGTGCGGTCGTTGGTGAACCGGGTGCCCTCCTCGCCGGCATCAATGGTCCAGCCGACCGCCGAGTACGTCCCGTAGTCGAGGGTGACGACGGGGATGTCACCCAAATTGCCAACCAGCCAACTGAGTTCACCGTTCGCGGTCAGTCGGACGCCGTTGGCGTGGCCGCCGTCGAGCACCGGCGAGTTAGTGAACTGCGCCTCGCAGCCGACCTCTTCTTCGTTGAGCTGGCACCGGGTCTTGCCCGATTTCGTCTCGATGAACACGTAGCCGTTCTCCGGCGGCAGCACCGCCGCGCCCGGTGCGGCCACCGGCGGCGAGGTGGGTGCCGGCGTGAGTGTCTTCGGTGGCGCCGCGGTGGGCCTGCTAGTCGGAAAGTTTGGCTCAGTGGGTGATTTCGGGCTCGTAATGGCTGTCCCCGGGGTGCTGGTGTGGCAGCCCGTCAGCACGGCGCCGAGCGCGAGAACAACGGCAAGGGTGCACCGTGCCGTCATCCAGCTCCCGCCATCGCGGCGTACCCCTCGGCAAGCGATCGCAGCTGCGCAGCGCCGTCGCCGGTGTAAGACGAACCATGCATGATCGCCAGCGTAGTCGGATGTAGCTCGGCGAGCTGCTCCAGCGTCGGCGCGAGATTCGT
>JAVRPX010000824.1:0-8627 GCA_032161985.1 Mycobacterium sp. | reverse complement strand
AAGCCACCAGCACGCTGGCCGAGGTCGCCGAGGCGTCCGGGCTCGAGTTGGTGCCCGATCCGGGTGGCGCGGCGTTCTACGGCCCGAAGATCTCGGTTCAGGCCCGCGACGCACTCGGCCGTAGCTGGCAGATGTCGACGATCCAGCTGGACTTCAACTTCCCTGAGCGCTTCGAGCTGGAGTACACCGCCGCCGACGGCAGCAGGCAGCGGCCGGTGATGATCCACCGTGCACTGTTCGGGTCGATCGAGCGGTTCTTCGGCATCCTCACCGAGCACTACGCCGGCGCGTTCCCCGCATGGCTGGCGCCGGTGCAGGTGGTCGGCATCCCGGTCGCCGACGATCACGTCCCGTACCTCAACGGCCTTGCGACGCAATTGAAGATGAACGGCATTCGGGCTGAGGTGGACGCCAACGACGACCGGATGGCCAAGAAGATCGTCAACCACACCAATCAGAAGGTGCCGTTCATGCTGGTGGCCGGCGACCGTGACGTCGAGGCCAACGCGGTGAGCTTCCGCTTCGGTGACCGCACCCAGGTCAACGGCGTGCCGCGCGACGAGGCCGTCCGCGCGATTGCCGAGTGGATCGCCAGCCGCGAAAACGCCGCTCCGACAGCCGAACTGCTCAAGGTGGGCACCGGGACGTGACCGAAAAGGACGACCGCACGATCGTCGACCACGGCGTCGGTGAGCCCGATCACTTGCAGCGACTATGGACGCCGCACCGGATGACCTACATCGCCGAGTCGCCGATGAAGGGCGGGTCCGCGGCGTCGGAGCAGCCGTTCACCGACATCCCGACGCTCTCCGACGAGGACGGCCTCGTGGTGGCGCGCGGCGAGCTGGTCTACGTCGTGCTCAACCTCTATCCGTATAACCCAGGGCACTCGATGGTGGTGCCGTACCGAAGGGTCTCCGAGCTCGAAGACCTCACCGCCGAGGAGAGTGCAGAGCTGATGGCGTTCACCCAGAAGGTGATTCGCGTCATCAAGTTGGTGTCGCGGCCGCACGGCTTCAACGTCGGGCTGAACCTCGGCCAGTCCGCAGGCGGATCGCTGGCCGAGCACTTGCACATGCATGTGGTTCCACGCTGGAGCGGCGACGCGAACTTCATCACGATCATCGGCGGCTCGAAGATCGTTCCCCAGCTGCTGCGCGAGACGCGGGAACTGTTGGCGACCGAGTGGGCGAAGCAGCCATGAGCAACTTCTACTTGATGACCCGTGCGGCCTACGAAAAGCTGTCCCGTCCGGTCGCGAAGGCGGCGCTGCGTGCCGGTTTCACCCCCGACAGCATCACCATCATCGGCACGGCCGGGACGGTGATAGCGGCGCTGACGCTGTTCCCCATCGGGCAGCTGTGGTGGGGCGCGTTCAGCGTGTCGATCTTCGTCCTGGCCGACATGCTCGACGGGGCGATGGCACGCGAGCGCGGCGGCGGTACCAGGTTCGGTGCGGTGCTGGACGCCACCTGCGACCGGATCGGTGACGGAGCGGTGTTCTGCGGCTTGCTGTGGTGGGCGGCGTTCGGGCTGAAGAGCACGTCCCTGGTCGTGGCCACGCTGATCTGCCTGGTCACCTCGCAGGTGATCTCCTACATCAAGGCCCGCGCCGAGGCCAGCGGGCTGTCCGGCGAGGGCGGTCTCATCGAGCGACCCGAACGGCTGATCGTCGTGCTGTGCGGCGCCGGGCTATCCGGTGTGCCGTTCTTACACATGCCCTGGCTGGTCCACGTGGCGATGTGGGTGCTCGCGGTGGCCAGCCTGGTAACGGTGGGGCAGCGGTTGCATTCCGTGCGAACGTCGCCGGGCGCGATGGAGCCGATCCAACAGCCTGAGTCGTCGAACTCAGGCGAAAAGCCCGAGACGAGCGAACCGTGACCAGCACCCCGGCGGGACAGAAGACGGAACACGGCAGCCGTTTCCCGTTCGGGGGCCAGATCAGCGATTTGGGCTACGCTGCCGGCTGGCGACTGGTTCGCGCGATGCCGGAAGTGGTGGCGCGCAACGCTTTTGGAGCGGGAGCGCACTATGCCGCACGCGGCGGCGGTCCGGAGCAGCTGCGCAAGAACCTGGCCCGGGTGCTCGGTGTGACGCCGGCCCAGGTGCCGGACGGGCTGATTCGTGCTTCAGTGGCCTCATACGCCCGGTACTGGCGAGAGGCGTTCCGGTTGCCCTCAATGGATCTGAAGAAGCTCGGCAAGCAGCTCGACCCGCACTTCGGGGGTCAGGAGCACATTGCCGCCGCACTTGATGCCGGTCGCGGCGCGATCCTGGCACTGCCGCACAGCGGGAACTGGGACATGGCAGGCGTGTGGCTCGCGCAAAAACACGGCACCTTCACCACCGTGAATGAGCGGCTCAAGCCCGAATCGCTATACAAGCGGTTCATCGCCTACCGGGAAAGCCTCGGCTTTGAGATGCTGCCGTTGTCCGGGGGTGAGCGGCCGCCGTTCGAGGTGCTTGCCGAGAGGTTGCGGGACAACCGCGTCGTGTGCCTGATGGCCGAGCGAGACCTGACCCGCGCAGGCGTGCAGGTCGACTTCTTCGGGGAACCCACCCGTATGCCTGCCGGCTCGGCGAAGCTCGCCATCGAAACCGGCGCCGACCTCATGGTTGTGCACAGCTGGTACCCCGCACACGGGTGGGAGTTCAGCACGACTCCGCCTGTGGACACATCCTCAGGCGATGTCGGCGTCATCACGCAGAAACTGGCCGACCATTTTGCCAGGAACATCGCCGCGCACCCCGCCGACTGGCACATGATGCAGCCTCAATGGCTGGCCGACCTGTCCGACGAGCGGCGCGCGAAGCTCGGGGTGGCCTGATGCGCATCGGCATGGTCTGTCCGTACTCGTTCGACGTCCACGGAGGCGTGCAGTCACATGTGCTGCAGCTGGCCGAGGTGATGCACGACCGTGGCCTTGAGGTCAGCGTGCTGGCCCCGTCCTCACCTCACGTGAAGCTCCCCGACTACGTGGTGTCCGGCGGCAAGGCGGTGCCGATCCCGTACAACGGGTCGGTGGCCCGGCTGCGGTTCGGGCCCGCCACCCATCGCATGGTCAAAAGGTGGCTCATGCAGGGTGACTTTGATGTACTGCACCTGCACGAGCCCAACGCGCCGAGCCTGTCGATGCTGGCGCTCAACATCGCCGAAGGCCCGATCGTCGCGACGTTCCACACGTCGACCACAAAATCGTTGACGCTCAGTGTGTTTGAGCCGATCCTGCGGCCGATGCACGAGAAGATCGTCGGTCGCATCGCGGTCTCGGACCTGGCGCGCCGTTGGCAGATGGAGGCGCTCGGCAGCGACGCCGTCGAGATTCCCAATGGCGTGGACGTCGGGTCGTTCGCGAATGCGCCGCTGCTCGACGGTTACCCGCGGGCAGGCAAGTCCGTGCTGTTCCTTGGCCGCTTCGACGAGCCCCGCAAGGGCATGGCCGTGCTGCTTGGCGCGTTGCCGACGCTGGTGAAGCGGTTCAAAGACATCGAGATCCTGGTCGTCGGCCGCGGCGACGAGGAAGAACTGTGTGAGGACGCCGGGAAACTGGCCGGGCATCTGCGGTTTCTCGGCCAGGTCGACGACGGCGCGAAGGCGTCGGCAATGCGCAGCGCCGACGTGTATTGCGCCCCGAACACCGGCGGGGAGAGCTTCGGCATCGTGCTCGTCGAGGCCATGGCGGCAGGCACCCCGGTCGTCGCCAGCGACCTCGATGCGTTCCGCCGGGTGCTTGTCGACGGCAAGGCCGGCCGGCTGGTGCCGGTCGACGACGCCGCGGCGCTGGCGGCAGGGCTGATTGAGGTGCTGGAGAACGACATAACCCGCTCGCGCTTTGTCGACGCGGCGGCCGAGGCAGTGCACCAATACGACTGGTCGGTTGTCGCCAAACAGATCATGCGGGTCTACGAGACGGTCGCCGGGGCTGGGGCGAAGGTGCAGGTGGCGGGAACGGCGGGCAGGAGCATAGCGACCGGGGGCAGTAAATGATCACCTGGATCGTGGTCATTGCGCTGGCGCTGCTGGTCGTGGTGGTGCTGCTACTGGTCGGCCTGTGGGCCTTCCAGACGGCCAACCGGCTGGACCGGCTGCACGTGCGCTACGACCTGTCGTGGCAGGCCCTCGACGGGCTGCTGGCCAGGCGCGCAGTCGTGGCCCGAGCGGTCGCCGTCGACGCCTACGCCGGCGGGCCGGACGGCAAGCGGCTGGCGTCCCTGGCCGACGCCGCCGAGCGAGCACCGCGAACGGCCAGGGAGGCCGCCGAAAACGAACTGACCGCGGCGCTGGCGCTCGTCGACCCCGCGTCGCTGCCGGTGCCGCTGGTCGCCGAGCTCGCCGACGCCGAAGCCCGGGTGCTGCTGGCCCGCCGTTTCCACAACGACGCGGTCCGCGACACCCTTGCGCTGCGGGAACGACCCATGGTGCGCATTCTTCGCCTCGGTGGAACCGCCGCCCTGCCAACCTATTTCGAGATCGCCGAACGCGCGGAAGCGTCGCCGCGGGAGCCCAGTGTGGTCAGCCGCCGGACGTCGGCGCGCATCGTGCTGCTCGACGACGACGGCCGTGTGCTGTTGTTCTGCGGGTCGGATCCGGCATTACCGGACGACTCAGACGGACCAGCACCACTGTGGTGGTTCACCGTCGGCGGCGCGGTGCAGGCGGGCGAGACACTGCCGCACGCTGCGGTGCGCGAGCTGCAGGAAGAGACGGGGTTGCGCGTCGACCCCGCCGAGATGATCGGACCCGTGTGGCGGCGCGACGCCGTCATCGACTTCAACGGATCGGTCATGCGTAGCGAGGAGATGTTCTTCGTGCACCGGACCCGGCGGTTCGAGCCGTCGACAGTCGGCCGCACCGGGTTGGAGCGGGCCTACATCCACGGCCATCGCTGGTGCGATGCGACAATGATTGCCGAGCTGGTCACCAAGGGCGAAACGGTGTATCCCCTGCAGCTCGGCGAGCTTCTCGACGAGGCGAATGCGCTGGCCGACGTGCAGGGCGGTGCACCGGAACGGCAGCTGCAATCTATCCGCTGATGTGCGGATTCTTTTGTATTTGCTGCCCCCTCTAGACTGGATCAGTAGCGATTTGGAGGAGATAGCAGTGGAAACCGCTGGATCGAACGGGTCGGCGCAAACCGGCACCGCGCGGGTCAAGCGCGGCATGGCCGAGATGCTCAAGGGCGGCGTGATCATGGACGTCGTCACGCCCGAGCAGGCCCGCATCGCGGAGGGCGCCGGCGCCGTGGCCGTCATGGCGCTGGAGCGGGTGCCCGCCGACATCCGCTCGCAGGGCGGCGTCGCGCGGATGAGTGATCCCGATCTCATCGAGGGCATCATCTCTGCGGTCACCATCCCGGTGATGGCCAAGGCACGCATCGGGCACTTCGTCGAAGCGCAGATTCTGCAGAGCCTGGGTGTCGACTACATCGACGAGTCCGAGGTGCTCACCCCGGCCGACTACACCCACCACATCGACAAGTGGAAGTTCACCGTGCCGTTCGTGTGCGGTGCGACCAACCTTGGCGAGGCGCTTCGCCGCCTCACCGAGGGCGCGGCGATGATCCGCTCCAAGGGTGAGGCGGGCACGGGCGACGTATCCAACGCGACCACGCACATGCGCAAGATCGGCGGCGAGATCCGCGCGCTGACGGCGCTGTCCGAAGATGAGTTGTACGTCGCCGCAAAGGAATTGCAGGCGCCCTACGACCTCGTCGTCGAGGTGGCGCGGGCAGGCAAGCTGCCGGTGACGCTGTTCACCGCGGGCGGCATCGCGACACCGGCCGACGCTGCGATGATGATGCAGCTCGGCGCCGAGGGCGTGTTCGTCGGTTCGGGCATCTTCAAGTCGGGCGACCCCGCGCAGCGGGCCGCCGCTATCGTCAAGGCGACGACTTTTTATGATGACCCCGACGTGCTGGCCAAGGTGTCGCGCGGGCTGGGGGAGGCCATGGTCGGCATCAACGTGGAGGACATCGCAGCCCCGCACCGGCTCGCCGAACGCGGCTGGTAAACACACTGCATGGCGATCGAGAAGATCCTTGATCTCGAACAACTCGAGATCAACATCTACCGCGGAAGTGTGTTCAGCCCCGAGATGGGGAACTGGCAGCGCACCTTCGGAGGTCAGGTGGCCGGTCAGTCGCTGGTGTCCGCGGTGCGCACGGTCGACCCGCGCTACCAGGTGCACTCGCTGCACGGCTACTTCCTGCGCCCGGGAGACGCCAGCTCGCGCACCGTGTTCATCGTCGAGCGACTGCGTGACGGCGGATCGTTTGCGACAAGGCGCGTGAACGCGATCCAGCACGGCGAGACCATCTTCTCGATGTCGGCGTCGTTTCAAACCGACCAGAGCGGCATCGAGCACCAGGACGCGATGCCATCGGCTCCACCGCCGGAGGATCTGCCTGGCCTGACAGAGATGAGGGCGTTCGACGACGCGGGCTTCAGGCAGTTCGCGGAATGGGACGTCCGGATCGTCCCCCAAGAGAAGCTGGAACGCTTGCCAGGCAAGGCATCTCAGCAGCAGGTGTGGTTCCGTCACCGCGACCCGTTGCCCGACGACTATGTGCTGCACATCTGTGCGCTGGCCTACATGAGCGACCTCACGCTGCTGGGTTCGGCGCAGGTCTACCACCAGGAGGAGCGCACGCACCTGCAGATCGCGTCGCTCGACCACGCGATGTGGTTCATGCGGCCGTTCCGTGCCGACGAGTGGCTGCTCTACGACCAGTCGTCGCCGTCGGCGTGCGGGGGACGGGCGCTGACGCAGGGCAAGATCTTCAACCGGTACGGCGAAATGGTGGCGGCGGTGATGCAGGAGGGCCTCACCCGCTACAAACGCGATTACACGCCGGCCCGAGAGTGAGCACGCCGCGCGTCGGCGTGCTCGCGCTGCAGGGCGACACGCGCGAACACCTGGCGGCGCTGCGTGAGGCGGGTGCCGACGCGACGACCGTTCGCCGCGTCAACGAGCTCGAGGCCGTCGACGCGCTGGTGATACCTGGCGGTGAGTCCACCACGATGAGCCACCTGCTGCGCGAGTTCGAACTGCTCGAGCCGCTGCGGGCGCGGCTCGCCGAAGGCATGCCGGCCTACGGCTCGTGTGCCGGGATGATCCTGCTGGCCACCGAGATTCTGGATGCCGGCGTCGAGGGCCGAGCCGCCGTCCCGCTCAATGGAATCGATATGACTGTGCGTCGCAACGCCTTTGGCCGCCAAGTCGATTCGTTTGAGGGCGACTTTCCCTTCGAGGGCCTCGACGGTCACGTGCATGCGGTGTTCATTCGCGCGCCGTGGGTCGAACGCGTCGGCCCCGATGTGCAGGTGTTGGGCCGGGCCGCAGGCCACATCGTCGCGGTGCGGCAGGGCCGCATGCTGGCGACGGCGTTTCATCCGGAGATGACGGGCGACCGTCGCATCCACAAGCTCTTCGTCGACATGCTCGCCGACCGCTGACCAACCGGTTGTGACCGATGCCACACTCTCGCGTCCCACAGTTATGGAATGACCGGTAAAGAACGGGACTTGTTGCGGAGGTACATCATAGGGCCAACCGCAGGAGACCATCATGACCAACCAGCAGATCACCGCACTCGTCACCGGCGCGAACCGTGGCTTGGGTAAGCGGTTCGCTACCCAGCTCGTCGAGCGCGGCGCGAAGGTTTACGCTGCCGCTCGCCGCCCCGAGACGATCGACATACCCGGCGTAATCCCCGTCCAGCTCGACATCACCGATCCAGAATCCGTCGCCCGCGCTGCCAGTTTGGCCGGCGACGTCAACGTACTGATCAACAATGCGGGGATCTCAACAAAGTCGTCACTGCTCACCGGGCCGCTGGAGGATGTGCGCCTGGAGATGGAGACGCATTACTTCGGCACGCTCTCTGTGACCCGCGCGTTCGCTCCGATCATCGAAGCCAACAGAGGCGGATCGATCCTCAACGTGCTGTCGGTGTTGTCGTGGTGGCATGCTCCGGAATTCGGCGCCTATTCAGCGGCTAAGGCAGCGTCGTGGGCGATGACGGATGCCCTCCGACAAGAGCTCGCCCCTCGCGGCGTTCACGTCGCCGCATTGCATGTCGGCTTCATGGACACCGACATGGCCGAGTTCGTCCCGGAGGGCCAGAAGATCGACCCCTCGGTGGTCGCCACACTCGCGTTGGACGGTCTGTTCGCGGGCGAGCCAGAGATCCTCGCCGACGACACGTCGCGTGCGGTCAAGGCCCAGCTATCCGGATAACGACTTGCGTGCAGTTTGTATCGCTCAGCGCATATCGCTCAGCGCAACAAACTGCACACAAATCGCGGAAAGTATTCGCATGACGATGATCGAAGTGGAGCCGCAGCCTCGCTGGGTGCCGCGACGCTCACCATCTGCGTGGTCCTGCAGGCATCCGGCGAGAGAGCCGCGATCGTCAACGCCGCCGCGACGTTCACCGACGACCCGTCGGGTGCCCCGACCTGGATTCAGGTGCACGTCAGCGGCCACCTGGGTTGGCCCGCGGGTGTCGGCTATCGCGTCATCGCGCTGACGCCGCCCGACGCGGTTCGGTAGGGGATAAACGTCCACGTAGACTCGTTGATCGGACTCTGAAGTAAGTGAAAGAGGTAGTACCTGCATGAGCGGC
>JAVRPX010000823.1:0-5822 GCA_032161985.1 Mycobacterium sp. | reverse complement strand
ATGATCGACAACCGCGTGTGCCCGAGCGTCCACTGTCCATCACGCGACGTCCAGATGCCGGTGCCGTCCCTCCCGCGATGTTCGAAGAGCTTCAGCGCTGCATCGGACCGGTCACTGGAAAGGCCGTGACGCGTCATAGCCGCGAATATCCCGCACATGCGTTGTGTCCTCCGACATCCCCCCGGTCTCGCGCGCCGCTCTGGGAGCGTCGGCACGACGGCACGCCACCGAACTCGCAGCGCTGTGGCCCCGACGGCAACGGCCCGGCTACGTCGGCGAGTTCCACGCTCTCGGCGTGTTGTGGGGAGCAGCCGAAGGGCCCGACGAATCATTGCGCACCCAGGAGACAGGGCAGTTCTGGGAACACGACCTCCCGCTGCAAATGGCAGATCTCGCAGCACAACTCGAACCCGGCCACCGCTTCGACGCAATCGCCGTCGACGAGGCACAGGACTTCGCCGACGCCTGGTGGGATCCGCTGCTCGCCGCGCTCAAAGACGACGAGGCTGGCGGCCTGTACGTGTTCACCGATGAGGGTCAGCGCGTCTTCAACCGGCATGGCTCCCGCCCGTTCCATTGGTGCCGCTGATTCTCGACCACAACGTGCGCAACACCCGCCAGATCGCCAACGCGTTTCAACCGCTCGTCGACCACCCGATGCGCTTCCTCGGCGGCGAGGGGCCCGCGGTGAAGTTCGTCGCCTGCAGCCGGGACGATGCGATGAATGTCGGCGACGACGAGGTCGAGCTGCTCCTCGAAGAGGGTTGGCGCCCAGAGGATGTCGCCCTGCTGACCACCGGCACCCGCCACCCCGAGCAGAGGGAACGTCAGGCCGCAGGCAGCGCCGCCTATTGGGACAGCTTCTGGGATGCCAACCAGGTGTTCTACGGCCACGTCCTCGGATTCAAGGGCCTCGAGCGACGTGCGGTTGTGCTCGTCGTCAATGAGGAGTCAGTCTTCGAGCGCTCCCGCGAGCGCCTCTACGTCGGAT
Organism: Mycobacterium sp.; assembly: GCA_032161985.1. Classification (GTDB taxonomy): domain Bacteria; phylum Actinomycetota; class Actinomycetes; order Mycobacteriales; family Mycobacteriaceae; genus Mycobacterium. The sequence goes on along the minus strand of JAVRPX010000823.1, from coordinate 4,831 downwards.
TGTCCCGTGTGCGCGACCAGCTCGTGGTCTGTGGTGACCCCGACTTCATTCGCGAGGTGGGCGGACCTGGGTTGCCCCAACCGCTTGAGCTTTGCCGCATACTTCCGGCCAACATTGCGACCCGGCGCCCAAACTTCCGCTACCTCGGCGACAGGTGCGGCGGTATTGCCCCGACCTCGACAGCATGATTGACCGGACCCCGGGAACTGATCCACGGCGAATGAGACTCGTTCATCGCTGGGTACAGCTGGCAGCGTAGCGTGCCGGCGATTGGTAGCGCAGGGCCGCAATCACGAAGGCGGCAATTGTGTTCCGACCGGGAAGGCTGGGATTTGTATTGTTTCCTGAGGATGCGTCGCTTTTATATTGCCCGTGGTGCTTGCGGTGCCGGTTGTTGACCCGGGGACTGGTCAGCGCTTTGACACCGTCTCGTTCAGCATTCGCAGGAGCCATTTCTGATAGGCGTCTGCACTGAGCCCACCGTGGTGCACGATGCGCTGGTAGGTCTCCGGGCTTGTCAGGACCGCTGTCGTCTCCACGAGGTCGTCGAACGGGATGTCATCCCGTAGCCATCCGCGGTCGCGGCACACTTCGAGTAGTCGCCGGCCTTGAAGGGTGACGTCGGCCACCCATTCCGCGTGGTAGCGGCGTAATTCGGCTTCCATGGTGGCGGCGCCGGCCAGCGCCAGCCACAATGACGCGCCGCGCCCGTACATGTCGGACAGCACGGAGATCATTGAGCGGAACGCGTCGTCGCGGTCACCGGCGGCCAGGAGACGCTGGCCGAGCTCGAGGTCGAACACGTCGTCCTTGTCGGACTCGCCCAAGGTCACGTACTCGGCTGCGGCTTTCAACAGCGCCGCCTTGGGGCCGTGCGCCTGGACGGTTTGAGCGGAAACACCTGCCGCCGCCGCGATTTTCGCGAACGTGGTGCGGGCGTACCCCAGCGTGGCGAACAGCTCCGCGGCCGCCGCGACCACCTTAGATCGCGTCTGCGCCGCCTGCTGCTGGCGCAACTCAGATCGGTATACGCGAGATATTGACTTTTGTGCCACAATAATGAATATTATACCGCACAATCCAAAGCGCGATCCCGAGGGGGAGCGATGTCGTCAATCATCATCGCCAGCATTCCCGCCCACGGCCACGTGACCCCCCTGCTGGCTGCCGCCCGAGGATTCGTTGAGCGCGGCGACCGCGTCCGGTTCATCACCGGCGCCCGTTTCGCCGACAAGATCGCGGCGACGGGCGCATCGCACATCCCGCTTCCGTCCGATGCCGACTATGACGAAAGCGTGGTCGAGCAATTCCCCGAACGTGCGAAGTTGAAGGGACTCAGGGCGGCTGCGTTCGACGTCGAGCACATCTTCGCCAAGCCGGCCAAGCTGCAGTACGAAGCGGTCATGGCCGCCCACACCGCACAACCGGCTGATGTCGTGCTCGCCGAGCAGAACTTCTTCGGCGCAGCGTTCCTCCTCGCACATGACCGGCCCAGTCGACCGGCGGTCGTGGTGTCCAGTGTGATCCCACTGGTGATGCCCAGCGCCGACACTGCGCCGTTCGGCATGGGCCTACCGCCGGCGCGGTTGTTCAACCGGCGGCGCAATGCCATCCTGGCCGTGCTGAACCGCCGCGTCTGGGCGGGTGCCGACGACACCCTCGATCAACTTCACCGCGCCGTGCACGGCCACGCCTTGCGCGGCCAGATGGTGAACTGGCTCTCCTGGGCCGACGCGGTCGTCCAGTTCACCGTGCCCTCTTTCGAGTACCCCCGCTCAGATGCGCCGGCGTCGCTGCACTTCATCGGTCCGTTGAGCCCCACCGGTTCGCAGGCAGCGCTGCCGGAATGGTGGGGCGACCTCGATGGTGCGCGCCCGGTTGTCCACGTAACCCAAGGCACGGTCGCGAACAGAGACTACGGCCAAGTCATCGCGCCGACGCTCGAGGCGCTTGCCGGCGAGGATGTACTGGTCACGGTTACCACGGGCGGTCGCCCTCTCGACACATTGCCACCGCTGCCGACCAACGCACGCGCCGCCGAGTACTTGCCCTATGACGAGTTGCTGCCCCGCACCGACGTTTTCGTCACCAACGGCGGGTACGGCGGAATCCAATACGCCCTGCGCTACGGGCTACCGATCGTCGCCACCGGTGGCAAAGAAGACAAACCCGAAGTCGGCGCTCGCGTCGCCTGGTCCGGTGTCGGGCGACGCATCAGAACAGAACGACCAACACCAAGAGCTCTGCGCCGCGACATCCTGGCCGTATTGAATCAGCCGCGGTACCAACAAGCCAGCCGACGCGTGGCAGCCGAGATGGCTGCAGCCCCCGGCTTCACCGGCTTAGCCGACATCGTTGATCGGTTGGTGGCTCGCCCTACACGATTGGCCGCCGATAACTCAGCCAGCTCGACTAGCGTCGAATGATGGCCCTGTTGCGCCAAGCCCCGACCAGCAACTCACGCGCCCGCCAGGCTCGCGTAATCAGTGTGGAGTCCAGAATCGTCCAGTAATTCTCGTGAGCTCGCATAGAGCCGGAGACGTCTATTGCAGTGCCGTTGATGATGCAGGCGCCGGGGTGTGGGTGTGCCTGCAAGCCGCGGCGTACTCGGCCGGGGTTCGGTAGCCCAGGGCAGAGTGTCGGCGGTGGTGGTTGTACTGGTGTTTCCAGTCGCTGATGACCACGCGGGCCTGCGCCAGTGACCAGAAGCTGTTGATGTTGAGGCATTCGTCGCGGATCCGGGAGTTGAAGGATTCGACGTAGCCGTTGCGCCACGGCTCCCCGGGCGGGATGAAGTGCAAACCAACGCGGCGGGCAGCCCAGTCGGACATTGCCGCACACGCCAACTCGGGTCCGTTGTCGCAGCGCAGCACCGCCGGATGGGCGCCCCGGTCAACTACAAGCCGTTCGAGCTCGTTGATCAGTTCCTCAGCGGTGATACTGCGTTCCACGAGGTCACCGAGAGATTCGCGGGTGTGCTCGTCGATGATCGACACAATCTTGATCGGCCGGCCATCGGTGGTCACGTCGAATTGGAAATCGACCGCCCACACCTGGTCGGGCGCATCAGCACTGACCTGCGGCGCGGTGGAGATGCCGTGGCGTTTTCGGCGGCGACGCTGAGATACCCGCAAGCCCTCCTCGCGCCAGAGCCGTTGGAGTTTCTTGTGATTGACGTTCCAACCCTCGGCGCGGGCATCATGATAGGCGGGCCGAAACCCACGACGCGGATGGTCCTTGGCCCAGGCACGCAGCCATTTCCGCAACGCGGCATCCAGATCCTCCGGCGTGGTCGACACCGGCGGGTGTCGTTGGGTGGCGCGGTGTTGCCCGGTAACCCGGCAAGCGAACCGTTCACTGACCCCCAGCATTCGCTGGAGCTGGTGCACGGCAGCCCGCCGGCGTTCCGGGCTTAGAAGTTTCCCTTCGCAATCTCCTTGAGCGCCGCCTTCTCCAACTCGGCATCCGCCAGTAGCCGCTTGAGGGTGGCATTCTCGCGTTCGAGGTCCTTGAGCCGCTTAGCGTCTTCGGCCTTCAGACCACCAAACTGATTACGCCAACGGTGATAGGTAGCCTCCGAGACACCCATCTCGCGACACACCGCCGCGAGGTCCTTGCCCTCGGCCAACAGCCGATCGGCCGCCATCAGCTTGCGCACAATCTGCTCGGGACTGTGCCTCTTCCTCGTCACCATGACCTTGTTCGAGCCTTCCTGCCACAACATGGGCCGCAAGACTCTCACAAACCCTTGATCTGGTCCCGCCGTTTCGAGCCGTAGTTATGCGAGCTGAGGGACTGGATAGGTGGATGTCCAGAGCGTTTCGAACTCTGTGGGGCTGATGTTACCGAGGTAGCTGTGCCGGCGTTCGACGTTGTAGAAGTTGTCGATGTAGTCAGCCATCGCTGCGGCCAATTCGTAGGTGGTCGTCCACTTGCGGGTGTTGAGTAGCTCGACCTGCAGGCGAGCCCAGAAGGACTCCATGGCGGCGTTGTCGTAGCAGTCGCCGACGGTGCCGAACGAGGCAAGTAGGCCCCAGCGGCGCATGTTCTCACCGAAGCTCCAGGAGGTGAACTGCGTGCCGTGATCAGCGTGCAGAATTGTTGCAGCCCTGTCGATTCGGCTTGCAGTGGCCATGTTGACGGCGTTGTTGACCAGGGCGGTGTCAGCGGTGGTGGAAAACGTGCGGGCCACGATCATCCGGGAGAAGCAGTCCAGGATGGCACAGCAGTACACCTTGCCGTCACGCGCGGGATGTTCGGTGATGTCGGTGCACCACAGTTCGTTGGGCCGTGTGGCGGTGAATCGTCGGTTCGCCAGGTCCTCGGGAGTTTTGACCTTGATCAGGTTGGGGATGCCCCGTCCCGGTCGTGGTAGCCCGCACAGCCCGTGTTCGCTCATGATCGAGTTGACCAGCTTGTGGTTGACGTTCATCTCGTAATCGGCCAGCAGGGCGGCGCGTATGCGGTGGCGCCCATAGGTGCCGCGGGAGCGTTGGTGGATCTCAGTGATGGTGTCGGCCACGATGAGGCGACGGATCTCGCGGTCGGGTACCGGCCGTCTGCGATGGTACTGCAGCAGGGAGCGTGCTAATCCTGTTATCCGGCAGGAAGATCGAGCTGAATATCCTCGCGCGATCAGCCCTTCAGCGATCGCGCGTCGGCGTTTTGGGGGCACCACCGCCTCGTCGTTGAAAAGCTCGCACGCATCGCGAGTCAGGGCCAACTCCGCCTCGAGCGCAGCGATCCGTCTGTGGGCGGCCGCCAGTTCATCGGCTTCCACACTCGGAATGCCCTCGATGACACCAGAGTCGATCAGCGCCTGGCGCTTCCA
>JAVRPX010000822.1:0-8281 GCA_032161985.1 Mycobacterium sp. | reverse complement strand
ACGGCTTCACGCAGGACCTTGTTGTGCGCCTCCAGTGCCACCTGGATGACATCGGGATCGGCCTCCCACCGCCGAGTCGATCCCTCGATGTCGGTGAACAAAAACGTGACAACCCCCGCCGGCACGTTCACGGGAGCACCTCGGCACGGACACGATCGATATGCCCGAACGCGTACTCCGCCATCGCGGCGTTGGTCATGTTGGTGCCGGCACGGGCGAGGGATTCGTATGCGTCGTCGCCGAGTACGTCACGCAGATGGATGATCGTGGTGTCGATCTCGGGATGGGAAGCGCGGTTGATGGGCGTAGCGGCAAATTCAATGATGGTGGCGGCGGCTTCAAACTGTCCAAGCCGGTCGAAAATGACGGCGAGGATACCCAGCGGCCCCGGCATAAGAGACAAGCTGCCGGAGTCGTAATATTGGCGGGTCGCCAGGATGATGTAGTCGAAAGCGTCGGCTGGTTGGCCGTAGCGCACTGCAAGCCTTGCCAGGCTGACCGCAATGCTTGCCTCTTGCTGCTGGTTCCCGCTGTCTTGGGCGATCGCCAGACCGCGACGGAGGGCGTCACCTGCCGCCGCAGGATCGACATCGCGGTAGGCCCAGCCGTATGCGAGCAGCAACAATGATTTCTCAACCGGATTGTCTGTGGCATCGGCGGCGGTGAGTAGCCCGGCCGAGGACGCCACCGCCTCGTCGTACCTGCCGGCAATCACCAATGCGATGACCATGGCGGCGTGGGCAAAATTGTGTGGACCAGGACCCCGCGAAATCACGCTGCGGCACCACTCAACGGAGCGCTCCGGTTCGCCAGCCGTTAGATAGCCCGTGCAGATGAACGCGTCGAACTCGTGTGGGACCGCGTCGAAATCTCCACCAACGATCGCTTCCTGACCCGGCGTCATGTAACCGATGGAGTTCTCGATCCGTCCAGTCGCATAGCACTGCGCCGCCATAACGTACAGCTGCGCCAGTCGACGATGTCCAAGCGCCTTCGCAGGCTCGACGAGCTCCTCGGCCCACGTGACGGGCTCGTATCGTTCGGTCCAGATTCCAAGGAACGTTGCGTAAAAGGCAATAGCGCCAGCGGTATCGAGATCGTCACGATCGGCGGCCCACCGGAACGCTGCGCGCAGGTTCGCCAACTCGGCGTTGAACCAGTCATAGGCCCCGCGCTGATGCGGACCGTCCCACAGGGACAGCACGTCGTCTTCCCGGTCGCCGAAGTACCGGGCATGCGCGGAGCGGACTGCATCACCGGCGCCGGCATGCGCGAGCCGCTCTTCGGCGAACTGGCGGATTGTCTCCAACATCGAGAAGCGTGCCCGGCCGGACGATGTGTCGACGGTCAGCAGTGACTTACGCACAAGGGAATCCAGCAGATCCAACGTGACGAAGTCGTCGTCGGATCCGGCCACCGCGCAGGCTCCCAGCAGGTCGAATCCGCCTGCGAACACTGAACAGCTTGCCAGCAAGACCTTTTCGGCTTCGTCGAGCAGATCGTAGGACCACTCCACGGCGTGGCGTAGCGTCTGATGGCGCTCCAAACCACGCCGGGAGCCCACCAGCAGCCGGAATCGGTCATCGAGGCGATCACGGACCTCAGTGAGCGACATCGACAGCATCCGTGAGGCGGCCAGTTCAATCCCCAACGGGATCCCGTCGAGGCGCCTGCAGATCTCGACGACGACGTCGGCATCGCCGGGCGCGGCCAGCGAGACGGCGGGGGAGACCGACTGCGCCCGGTCGACGAACAACGTTGCGGCGGCCGAGTCCGCGCCGGTATGCACATTCAGCGACGGCACCGGCCAGAGTTGTTCATCGCGGAGCCGCAGGCCTTCCCGGCTAGTCGCCAGAATCTTCACCGTTGTCGAATGATCGAAGATCATTTGAATCATGTCGGCAGCTGCGTCCAGGACGTGTTCGCAGTTGTCGAAAACCAGGAGGCGCGAGCGGCCTTCCAATGTTGTGGCCACGCTATCTGCCAGACTCAGTCCCGGCTGTTGGATGATCCCGAGGACTGCCGCTACAGCCTCGGGCACCGCGCCGGGATCGCCGACCTGGGCTAGTTCGATCACCCAGACCCCATCGGGGAAGTCGATCGCCGATCGTCCGGCCAGCTCCAGCGCGAGGCGTGTCTTGCCGACCCCGCCGACCCCGGTGAGCGTCACCAGCCGGTGTCCTTTGAGCGCTGTCTGTAGTTCGGCCAGCTCGGATTCTCGGCCGATGAAACTGGTCGTTTGAGGCCGCAGATTTCCAGGTGTGGAATCCAGCGTCTTCAGTGGCGGGAACTCGCTGCGCAGACTGGCGGCCTGGACCTGAAACATGTCGATTGGTCTCTCGATGTCCCGTAATCGCCTCGGCCCCAACGAGATCAGGTCTACCCCGCCGATCAGACCGGCGGTAGCGCCGTCGAGAAGGATCTGACCGCCGTGACCGGCCGACATCACCCGCGCAGTGCGGTTGAGCACCGTGCCGAAGTAGTCGCCGCCTCGCAACTCCGCCTCACCGGTCGCGATGCCCATCCGCACCGGCAACTCCAAGGCCTGTTGCGCAGTCACTGCGGCGTCGACGGCAGAACGGGGAGAGGCGAATACAGCGCACATGCCATCGCCGGTGTAGTTGAAGACCTTGCCGTCGTTGGCAGCGACGGTCTCACGTAGGACCTGGTTGTGAGTCTCGAGCGCCACTTGCATCGAGTCGGCGTCGGCCTCCCATCGCCGGGTGGACCCTTCAATGTCGGTGAACAGGAATGTGAGGACGCTCACGGCGACTCGCCCACACGCAGAAGATTGGTGCGCGCAATGTCGATCTGCTCGAACGCGTAGGTCACGATGGCGGCGTTGGTCATGGATTCGCCTGTGCTGACTAACGTTTCGTAGCCCTCATTGCCGAGAACTGCACGCAGACGCGCGATCGTCCCCTGGAGCTCGGGATAGGATGCTAGAGCAAATGGGTGCGCTCCGGATGCGCTGAAAATCGCGGCAGGCTCGTAATACCCGAGCCGGTTCAGCACATCAGCGAGGACCGCAAGCGCGCTGGGCACAATGGAAAAGCTGCCCGAATCATAGAAGCGACGGAGCGCCATTGTTACGTACTCGAGGGCATCCACATGCTCGCCCTGACTAGCAGCAAGCCGCGCCAGATTCCCGGCGTGGTATGAGTCGATCTGGCGGTTCCCGCTATCTTGAGCGATCTTCTGGCCTTGTCGATGCGCGTCGTAGGCGGCGACCGGATCGACATCGCGTTGGGCGATACCGTACGCAAGCAGCATGTAGCTGGCGGAGTGCGGATTGTCGGTGGCGTCGGCAGCCTCCGGTAGGTGCTCCGATGCCGCTACCGCCTCGTCGTGGGCGCCAGTCGTCGTCAATGCCAATGCCAAGCATGCACGGGCAAATGCGTCTGAACCCGGTTCTCGTACAGCCATATTGCGGCACACTTCAACAAACCGCTCGGGCCGACCCTGTGCGAGATACACGCCGCCTAGCCATACTTCGCCTTGGCACGGGATTGGGTCGAAACGTGCGTCTTCGATAATGGCCAAACAGGCGTCGGCATAGGCGGCCGCATCGTCGATCCGGCCTGTTGCGTAGCACTGTGCGGCCACGTTGTAGAGCTGCACCAACCGCCGATGTTCTACGGCCTGGGCTGGACCTAGGAGTTCCTCGGCCCAGCCGATGGGCTCGAACTGTTCAATCCGCGTGCCAAGGAATGTCGCGTATGCGGCGATTGCAGCGGCCGCGTCTAGGTCGCTTCTGTCGGCAGCCCACCGGAACGCAACGCGCAGATTGGCTAGCTCGGCGGTGAACCAGTCATAGGCGTCGCGCTGGCGCGAACTATCCCACAGCGCAAGCACTCCGGATTCGCGGTCGGCGAAGTAGTGGGCGTGTGCGGTGCGTGCGTCGTCCGCCTCGCCGTTGTGCACGAGTTGTTCTTCGGCGAACTGGCGGATGGTCTCCAGCATCGAGAACCGAGTTCGGCCAGATGATTGTTCGGCGACCAATAAAGACTTGCGTACCAACGCATCAAGCAAATCCAGGGTCGCGAACTTGTCTCCTGAATGCGCGACTGCCTGGGCGCCAGCGAGATCGAACCCCCCTGCGAATACCGAGCATCGATTGAGCAGCGCTTTCTCGTCGGTGTTGAGTAGGTCGTATGACCATTGCACCGCATGACGCAGCGTCTGGTGGCGCTCCAACCCACGCCGCGAGCCAATTAGGAGCCGGAATCGATTGTCTAGGAGGTCACGTACCTCGGTGACGGTCATCGAAACCAGTCGAGAAGCTGCCAGCTCGATGGCGAGCGGGATCCCGTCGAGGCGACGACAGATTTCGATGACGGTGTCGGTGCTCCCGTCCAGTGTGACTGCGGGGGCGACTGCCGAAGCGCGCTCGACGAACAGCGTTGCGGCGCTCGAGTGGACGTCGAGGGAGGGTATGGGCCAGAGTTGTTCGTCTTTCAGCCGCAGCCCCTCCCGGCTGGTGGCAAGGATCTTTACGGTCTCCGAGTGAGCGAAGATCGCCTCGATCATGTCGGCGGCGGCATCGAGGACGTGTTCGCAGTTGTCGAACACCAGCAGCCGCGAACGGCCCTCCATTGCCGCGGCCACGCTGTCCGCCAGGCTCATCCCGGCCTGCTGGGTGATGCCGAGCACCGCCGCGATCGCTTCGGGCACCGCGGCCGGATCGGCGACTGCTGCAAGCTCGATCACCCATACGCCGTCCGGGTAGACGTTGGCCGAGCGCGCCGCGACCTCCAACGCCAGCCGTGTCTTGCCGACTCCACCGACGCCGGTCAATGTCACCAACCGGTGTTCCTTGAGCACGGTTGCCAACTCGGCGAGTTCAGAGTCCCGCCCGATGAAGCTCGTGGATGGGCGCTGGAGGTTGCCGGTCGTTGCGTCGAGTGTCTTCAGCGCCGGAAACTCGCTGCGAAGTCCTGTCGCCCGAACTTGGTATATGGCAACAGGCTTGGCGATGTCACGAAGTAGTCGTGGTCCGAGGTCGATGAGGTCGACGCCACCGAGCAAGCTCGCCGTCGCGCCGTCGAGCAGGATCTGTCCGCCGTGGCCTGCAGCCATTACGCGTGCGGTGCGGTTGAGCACGGTGCCGAAGTAGTCGTCCCCGCGTAGTTCCGCCTCGCCGGTTGCGATGCCCATCCGCACCGGCAACTCCAACGCGCGCTGCGCGTCCACCGCGGCATCGACGGCAGCCCGTGGTGAGGAGAACACGGCGCACATGCCGTCGCCGGTGTAGTTGAACACCGTGCCGTCGCGAGCCTCGACGGCGTCACGCAATGTCTGGTTGTGTGCTTCCAGCGCCACCCGCATGGCATCCGCGTCGGCCTCCCACCGACGGGTGGAGCCCTCGATGTCGGTGAACAGAAACGTGAGGACGCTCATGGTGACTCGCCGGCTTGTAGTCGGTCGGCACGGGCGCGGTCGATCTGGTCGAACGCGTAACTCACAATCTGGGCGTTGGTCATGTCTTTGCCGGCGCTGGCCAACAATTCGTACTCGTCGTCGAGAACCTCACGCAGGTGGGTGATGATCCCTTGGAATTCGGGAAGAGTCACATGCACGAGAGGAGTACTGACGAATCCACTGATGGTGGAGGCCTTTTCGTAGTACCCGAGTCGGTCGAACAGCACGGCGAGTGCTGCTAGCGGCTGTCGTATGAGTGAGACGTTGCCAGAGTCGTGGTAGTAGCGGATGGCCATGACTAAAAAGTCGAAAGCTTCCGTGCGGTCACGCTCTGTGGCAGCGAGTCTCGACAGGTTGATCGCTATCTGCGACTCGACCCATTCGTTGCCGCTGTCGTGAGCGATCATGAGACCTCGGCTGAGGCCTTCGTAAGCCGCGAGAGGGGCGATGAACCTGCGAGCGTACCAATAGGCAAGAAGGCCGAAACAGGCCAGCAGGGGATTGTCGGTAGAATTGGCGGCGGTCAGCAGCTCTTCAGGGGCTGCGACGGTCTCGTTATCCATACCGGCGCTGGTGGACGCTATAGCGAGGCAAGCGCGCGTTAGCGGATGAGGGCCCGGTTCTCGTTCGATCATCTTTCGGCACAATTCGGCCCACCGCTCGGGCTGACCCAAGTGGACATACGTCCCGCCGAGTAGCGCCTCGAAATCGAATGGGACTTCGTCGAAACGTCCGCTCTCAGCGGCAACGTGGAGGGCGTCACTGAATCGAAGTGCGTCGTCGACCCGTCCCGTCGAATAACACTGCGCTGCCATCGCGTACAGCTGTGCCAGCCGGCGGTGGTCGATTGCCTTCGCCGAGTCGATCAGCTCTTCGGCCCACCCAGCGGGTTCGAATTGGCCAATGAAGAACCCGAGGAATGTTGAATAGATGGCGATAGTGGCTGCGGTGTCGAGGTCGTGATGGTCTGCTGCCCAGCGAAACGCGGTGCGTAGATTTGCAAGCTCGATGTTGAACCAGTTGTACGCTTCTCGCTGCCGTGGACCGTCCCACAGCGCAAGGACGTCGGCCTCCCGGTTCGCGAAGTACTTGGCGTGCACGGTCCGGGCATCATCGCCCTCACCGGAAGCCACCAGATGCTCTTCGACGAACTGTCGAATGGTCTCCAACATCGAGAATCGCGCGTGCGCGGAGGTTCTGTCGGCTATGAGTAGCGACTTGCGCGTCAAGGCATCGAGAAGGTCCAGGGTGCCGAATTCGTCAACGGAGCCAGTCACGGCGCAGGCGCCGGGAATGTCGAACCCACCGGCGAACACTGAACATGCAGCCAGCACAAATTTTTCGGCGTCGTCGAGTAGATCGAAGGACCACTGCACAGCATGGCGCAAGGTTTGATGGCGTTCCAGGCCTCTTCGTGATCCGACCAGCAAGCGGAACCGGTCATCGAGGCGGTCGCGCACGTCGGTGACCGTCATGGACTGCAGACGGGAGGCAGCCAACTCGATTCCCAGCGGAATGCCGTCCAGGCGTCGGCAGATCTCCACCACTGCGTTGGCGTCGTCAGATCTAGACAGCGAAATCGTCGGCGCGACCGCATGCGCGCGCTCCACGAACAAGGTCGCCGCCGCCGAGTCGACTCCGGTGACTACGAGCGACGGCACGGGCCATAGTTGTTCGTCGGCAAGGCGCAGTCCCTCGCGGCTGGTGGCCAGGACCTTCACGCTCGAGGAGTGCGACATGATCGCCTCGATCATGTCGGCAGCGGAGTCCAGGACGTGTTCGCAGTTGTCGAATACCAGAAGCCTGGATCTGTCCTCCAACGCTGCAGCCACGCTCCCCGCCACACTCAGTCCCGGCTGCTGGGTGACGCCGACTACGGCAGCGACCGCTTCGGGGACCGCGGCCGGGTCGCCGACAGCGGCCAGTTCGATCACGAACACGCCGTCGGAGAAGTTGTCGGCAGACCGTGCTGCCAACTCCAACGCCATGCGCGTCTTGCCGACCCCGCCGACACCCGTGAGTGTGACCAGGCGGTGCGCTTTCAGCGTGGTTTCGAGTTCCGCCAGTTCCGGCTCGCGCCCAATGAAACTCGTGGTCGGTGGGCGGAGATTTCCAACCGTCCGGTCGATGGTCTTCAGTGGTGGAAACTCGACGCGCAGGCCGTCGGCTTGGACCTGGAAAACGTCGACCGGTTTGGCGATATCGCGTAACCGCCTCGGCCCCAACGACACCAGATCGATCCCACTGATCAGGCCGGCCGTGGCCCCATCGAGAAGGATCTGTCCGCCGTGGCCTGCGGCCATTACTCGGGCGGTGCGGTTGAGCACCGTGCCGAAGTAGTCGTCGCCCCGTAGTTCGGCCTCGCCGGTGGCGATGCCCATCCGCACCGGCAACTCCAACGCGCGCTGCGCGGCCACCGCGGCATCTACAGCCGAACGGGGAGAGGAGAATACGGCGCACATGCCGTCGCCGGTGTAGTTGAAGACTTCGCCGCCATGGGCCTTGACCGCATCGCGCAAGGTCTGGTTATGGGTCTCGAGGGCAACCCGCATCGCATCGGCATCCGTCTCCCAACGCCGCGTAGACCCCTCAATGTCTGTGAACAGGAATGTCAGGACGCTCACGGTGACTCGTCCCCTCGTACAAGATGTGCGCGTGCGAGGTCGATCTGCTCTAGCGCATACTTCGCCATGGCCGCATTCGTCATGGCCGCGCCACGCTCCGCTAAGGCGGCATAGGTCTCGTCGCCGAGAGTCTCCCGCAGGTGGGTGATCGCGACCTCGGTTTCGGGAAGATAGTTCGTCGCGAAACTCGTTGTGGCAAAACCACTGAGCGTAGCGGCAGCTTCGTACCGTTCGAT
>JAVRPX010000821.1:0-9013 GCA_032161985.1 Mycobacterium sp. | reverse complement strand
ACTCACCAGCTCGATGCCCTGCCGACGCAGCCGCTGCACCGGTTCAACTTTGGTCACGAACTTTTGCGAATCAACGACGTTCAACGCCCGCCGCGCGTGCCGACGCGGGTGCAGCGGCTCGGACACGTGGTGATGCAGACAACCAAGTACCTCAAGACGCTCAATTGGTACCTCGATCACCTCGGGATGATCGTCAGTGATTTCCTCCACTATCCGGGGCGCCGCGACCGCGGACCGGTGATGAGCTTCATCCGATGCGATCGCGGACAGGCCCCGGCCGACCACCACACCCTGGCGCTTGCCCTTGGCCCGTCGAACCGCTATATCCATTCGGCCTACCAGGTCAGCGATTTCGATGCGATGGCCGCCGGCGCCCGCTACCTCGCCGAGCTCGGCTATCACCGCTCGTGGGGAATCGGCAGGCATATCCAGGGCAGCCAAATCTTCGACTACTGGCGCGATCCCGACGGTTTCCTGGTCGAGCACTTCAGCGACGGTGACATGTTCGACTGCACGCTCGAGCCGGGTTGGGCTCCGTTCACCGCCTCGGGGCTCTCCCAATGGGGACCACCCATCACCAAAGACTTCCTCGGGATCGCGCCGGGCCGCGAATCCCTGCGCGAGTTTCGCTCGGTAATCAGCGCGCTGCGTACCAACAACGAATTCGACCTGGCCAGCCTGCGCGGCATGCTCGCAGTGGCCAACTCCTGACCCAAACATCCGACACCCCAAGGACACAACATGACCGTCTCGATCCTGCGCACCACCGACGCGTGGTGGGTGCAGACCCCAACCGGGGCCGCTCGAGTCAGCACCACGGCCACCACCACACGACAGCTGCTGGCCGATCGAGCCGCCATCGAGGCCGCCGACCGTAGCACCGACACGGTGTCGGTGGACAGCCTGCAACTGCTGTCCCCGATCACCGCCCCGTGCCGGGTGGTGGCACAAATGACCAACTACGCATCCCACGTCAAAGACGCCGGGCGCGACCCGGCCAACACCCCACTAGCCTTCTTCCGCAAGGCATCCGGCTCCATCAGCGGCCCACTGGACGACATCGTCAAACCCGTCCACGTGCGCCTGCTCGACTACGAAGTGGAGATCGGTCTGGTCATCGGCCGCGATATGCCTGTCGGCACCACGGTGACCGAAGCCAACCTCTCGGACTACGTCTGTGGGGTGGTGGTGACCAACGACGTTTCGGCCCGCGATGTGCAACTGACCAAAACGCAGTTCTACGAAGCGAAGTCGTACCCGACGTTCACTCCGGTCGGACCCGCCCTGGTGCTGCTGGACGCCGATGAGCTCAAGCGCTTCGGCGACTTGCGGCTGCGGCTGCGGGTGAACGGTGAGATCCGGCAGGACATGCTCGTCGATGGCGACATCATCTACCCGCCCGTGCAGGCACTGCAGGCGCTGTCGCAATTTCAGCGTCTCGATGCCGGCGACCTGGTATTGACCGGTACCCCGGTGGGCACGGCAATCAGTGCACCGCCCAAGCCAATCGAGATCATCGGGTCGCTGCTTCCGGACCAGCTGAAGTGGAAAGCCTTCTTCTCCCGGCAAGTCAAGAACCCGAAATATCTGCGCCACGGCGACATCATCGAGGCGATCGTGGCCACCGATGACGGAGCAATTGACCTCGGCGCGCAGCGCACCGTAGTGAAGTACGCGTGAGCGGCGACGGCTGATGACACCCCACGCACGCGACCTCGAATTGGACACGTTGACGCTCGACCAAGAGGATCGAGTTCTCACTGTCCGGTTCAGCGATCCTCCGTATAACTACATGACGGCGCGGATGCAGAAGGATCTTGACGCCCTCACCGCAGCCGTCGACGCTGACGTCAGTGTCGGCGCGGTCGTTCTCACCGGCGGCGTACCGAAGCGTTACATCACTCACTTCGACATCGCCGAGATTCTCGCCGCCGCCCAGCGTGTCGGGCGGCCGTTATCGGATCAGGCACTGTTGAACCTCATGCGGGGCGTCAACGTCGTCGGCGCCGTACCGGGCGGCGAACGGGCCCTGGAGCGGACTCCCCTCAGCCAATTCTTGAGCGTTCCGCGATTCAATCAGGTTGTGCTGCGCGTGATGCGATCACCCGCAGTTTACATCGCTGCGATCGGGGGACCTTGCGGCGGTGGAGGATTGGAGATGTCGGTCTGCTTCGATGTCCGCTTGGCGGCCGATGACGAATCCGTGGGCTTCATCCTTCCCGAGCTCCTTATCGGATTGACCACCACTGTCGGAGGTCAGCGACTTGCTCAGCTCATCGGGCCCGCCAGGGCGCTGGAGATGATGCTCGAGGGCCGAATGTACTCCCCCCAGGAGGCGCATCAGATGGGCCTGGTGAATCGACTGGTGCCCCCTGATGACCTCATCGACGAAGCCAAAGAGCTTGGCGCGCGGTACGCCCGCCGAAACCGAGACACCATCGCGGCACAGAAGAAGGTCTTCAATGAAAACCTTGTCTTGAGCCCGGCCGAGAGCCTTCAGCGCGAAAGCACAGCGAACGTATCCACCATATTGTCCGGTCCCGCTCCACAGGCGTTGCAGAAATGGCTTGAAATGCAACGAAATGGTGAGTCTGTCTTCTTGACAGATCTCGAGCCATGGATCCAGGGCGAACTAGTCCAGCTCAATATAGAAGAGGTTCACCCGTGACTGTCGACGATGTTTCGCAGACTCGCATCGATCAGATCCCGACTGAGTTCGAGTCGTTCTTGAACAGGCGACGTCGACCAGCGGGGCAGCGTAAACGCCGCGCCATCAAGCTGTTCCGCGGTGATAGCATGCTCCCGTCGCATGAGCGGATACTCGACTTCGCGCACGGCTACTACGATGCAGATCCGATCGCCGAAGCCTTCGTGCAAGACGCGTACATCAACGGGAACTCATCGCACGGCAGGGCCATGCTCGACCAGGCGCTCGCGCACGGAATCGACTCCGTGTCCGACGCGCCGGCGTCGATGGTGCGACTCTTCGAGGAGTTCGAAAAGGATCCACCGTGGGTCGATCAGGATCTCGTCGATCGCGGCGCGTTTCTGTTCCGACGGTGCGGCCCATCGGTTTTCAGCTTTCAAGGTGTCGCGACCTTGCTTGCATACACCGAAAGCCCGATCGTTCATCCACTGAGCATGACCGGCAAGTACGCCGGCGATGCGGCCCTCAACCGCTTCATGGAAACCGCGCGGTTTTGGATCGACGTGTCCGACCCGGGCGGAACTAGACCCGGAGCGCCCGGCCGCGCCACCGCCATGCGGGTCCGCATTATGCACGTGTTCCTCCGTCAGCGCATCACCCGCCACCCGCACTGGGACCTGGACGCGTGGGGTAAACCGATCAGCCAAGCCGAAGCCACCATTACGCTGCTCTCGAGCGGGTACGGCACAGGGCTGGGCATGCACAAGCTCGGGTACCGATCGACCACCGCCGACACTGCAGCCTTGATGCATTTCTGGCGATACGTGGGACACCTGATGGGCGTCCAACCCCGTTGGTATCCAGCGGATCTGCGCGAAGCACGCCAGCTGACGACTCTCTATTTCGCCAAGCGGGCATATGGTGCTCGCGAGGACGGCCGCGAACTCATCGAGTCGTACCCGCGCGCGTTCGCAGCGAAAGAGGGCACCGGCCGACGCAAGGCAATCCGCGACCAATTCAATTATCGAATGCAGCTCGGTTACACCCGCTACTTCCTGCCGGGCCGCTTCTACCGGTCCTACGACATGCCCAACCCGTGGCCATGGGCGCTGATCCCACCCCTTCAGATACCGATCAATCTGACGATCGACCTGTTGGCGCACCGCAGCGCTCGCATCGCCCACATCCAGGACCGCTACGCCCGATGGCGAAGAAACACGTGGTTTCGCAATGAGATGGGTGATCGCGACGCTCATTTCAAGGCCGCTGAGACGTTCCGGCGCTGACGTAGGCAGCACTGCGGCAGGACTCATTCATTGCAGCTGACGGGTATGACGGATTGCCGGTGGCAGCAGTCCGCAATGGGCGCCAGCGCTAGCGACAGCGGACACCAACGACCGCCATTCTAGAGCAATGTTCACGCTCCCCCAGACGGCCGCGGCGACATGACCACTCAGCCGAGCCACGTGCTTCCTAGCGACGACTTCAACCAGGCCCAGTGGGCTCAAGCGCCGCACGGCGCTCACAGCGCACCATCGGCAGACCAACCGCCGCGCAGCCGTTCTCGAGGTGTGGCGCTCTTTGCCGCTGCGCTCGCTGTCGCGGCGGTGTCCGCAGGTGTCGGCGGAGCCACCGCGCTAACCCTGTATCCGCATGCACCGACGCGGAGCACGGTTGCGACGGCGGCGGCCATGTCCCCGGCCGCCAGCGTCCGGACCGACTCGATCGGGCAAGCCGCCGCAAAGGTGAAACCCAGCGTCGTACAACTGCAGACGGAACTGGGTACTCGGGCCGACCTTGGCTCGGGCATCGTCTTGACCTCTGACGGGCTGATCATGACCAACGCACATGTCGTCGCGGCGGCGCAGCAGGCCGCGTCCGCCGACTCGGGCGGAGTGCGCACTCTGGTGACACTTCCCGATGGCCGCACTGCGCCATTCAACGTCGTCGCCACCGATCCGACGAGTGATATTGCCGTAGTGAGAGCCGAAGGTACGTATGGACTCACCCCGATCACGTTCGGCTCGTCAGCCGACCTTCGCGTCGGCCAGCCGGTCGCGGCGGTGGGTTCGCCACTAGGCCTCGACGGCACTGTCACGGCCGGCATCATCAGCGCGTTGCACCGTCCGGTGTCCACTGCTTCCCCCTCGGCGAACCAGGGCGCGACTCTCGACGCCATCCAGACCGACGCCCCGATCAACCCTGGCAACTCCGGCGGGGCATTGGTGAATGCGAACGGGCAGCTGATCGGAATGAACTCGGCCAATGCGTCGTTGGGCTCCGCGTCCGGTGAAAGCGGTTCGGTGGGACTTGGTTTCGCGATCCCCGTCGACGAGGCCAAACGCATCGCCGATGAACTCATCGCCACCGGCACCGCCTCCCACGGCTTCCTCGGGGCACGGCTTGCCGACGACGCGAATGCCAACGGCGCCCGGATCGTCGAAGTGACAAGCGGCGGCCCTGCGGCGGTGGCCGGGCTGCCCGCAGGCGCGTTGGTCACGAAGGTCGGCGATCAACTGATCGACAACGCTGACGCATTGGTCACCACAGTGCATGCGGAGGCGCCCGGCGCAACGATCGCGGTGAACTATCTGGATCCCTCGGGGGCTGCGCGGACTGCCCAGGTCGTGCTCGGAACGGATAAGGGACGGCGGGCATGAGAACCGCTGACCGGCTCAGGAGAAGGCTCCACTCAGCGGGGGACGTCGATGGGGGACAGCAGGGACGACATGCGGTCCGCCGAGGAACACCCTGGAACCGCCGAGGAACACCCTGGAATCAGAGCGAATTAGAGCCACGCAATGACAGGAGCACACCGCGCGAACCAAACTGACCTACTTCACAGCGGTATTCGGAGCCACAGCAGCCGCGGTAGCAGTTCTAGCCGCACCAGTTGCCGCGGCCGATCCCGGGCAGACCTGCTCCGCCAACTCCGCCAACGGATCGGGAACCATGTGCCAGTCGCCCGGCAATGCACAGATCAACGACGCACCTCCGTCCGTTGGCTTCTTTCCCTACGGCGGATACGGGCCCGCGCTCGGCGTCACCGGCGCACGGTAAGTGGACACCGATCAGTTTGTCGGACCCGCCGCGGCAGCGTTACTTGGGTATGTAGTCGAACTTGTCGGGGTTGGGGCCGGTCCTTCCCGGCTCACCCTGATCGAGTGCTGAGATGGCATCCATATCGGAGTTGTCCAGTTCGAAGTCGAACAGCGCAAAATTCGACTGCATCCGGTCCGGCGACACCGACTTCGGGAACACGATGTCACCGCGCTGGATGTGCCAACGCAACACAACCTGCGCGGGTGACCTGCCGGCGGCGTCGGCGATCCGCTCGATGACGGGGTCATTGAGCACCTTGCCCTGAGCGATCGGCGACCACGCCTCGGTCGCGATGTCATGGAGTCGTCCGTATTCGCGCACACCTTCATTGGTGAAATACGGATGGACCTCGATCTGGTTGACCGCGGGAACGGTGTCCGATTCTGCCGCCAATCGGTCCAGGTGTGCGGACTGGAAGTTCGACACCCCGATGCTGCGGGCGCGACCCTCCTTAGCGAATTCCTCGAGGACATGCCAGGTGGAGACAAAGTCGCCGCCGTAGAGCGTCGGCAGCGGCCAGTGGATCAGAAATAGATCGACGTAGTCGGATTCGAGTGCGCTCAAAGTCTTCTCGAACGCGCGTCGCGCATCGTCAGGCTTGTGGAAGCCGTTGTTGAGCTTGCTCGTGATGAAGACGTCTGCGCGATCCAGTCCGGCGTCTCGGATACCCTGGCCGACTCCCTGCTCGTTTCCATACATCTCCGCTGTGTCGATGTGGCGGTACCCGATCTCCAGCGCAGTTTTCACCGCCGCGGCGGTTTCCTCGGGATCAATCTGGAACACGCCGAAGCCAAGCTGCGGGATGCGCGCGCCGTCGTTCAGCTCGATTGTGGGAATGTTGCTCACGATCTGTCTCCTTTGCCAGTTAGACCGATGGGGAAGCGGATCGCCACGGTGCACGCAAGCGCGCCATGCCTTCTGGGCCGCGTCGCTTACACAATTGCGTATCAACACGTCCCGTGTCGTCACCGCTGTCACCCATCCATGGTTACCCACTAACGGGAATAGCGATTGTGAGGTCAGCGGGAACGACGTTTGGCGGTCAGCGTTGACGACATCGGGCCGCTGAGCCGCAAGGGTTCTAGTCCATGACCAACACCCCGCACTGGCTGGTAGAGCCCTACACGCCGGTTGCGCTCGTCGAACTCCACATCTTGGGCGCGACGCTCGCCATCGCCGCGCGACCGCATAGTTGGCGCCGCCGCGGGGTAGACGCAGCGTATGGGTACCGAAAAGGCGCTGTACCGACGATGGATCAGCGAGTTGTGGGCGGGCAAACCCGTCGCGGCCGAACTGGTCTCCGGCGATTTCGTCGGGCACTGGCCGAATCGTGACGTGCACGGTCCCGACGAGTTGCAGGCGATCGTCGACGAGACGCAGTCGATGTTCTCGGACTTGAAGTTCGTGGTCGAGATCGAGCCATTCGTCGGCCGCGATCTGTGGTTCGCCGACGGCCGGTTCATCGAGTACTGGACGGGCACCTCCGCGGGCTGAAGGGCATAAGGCCGCTGGCAAGCGGTGTTGGCGTGTCAGCGCTCGGTGGAAGACTGCGAAGCATGACGATGCAGAGATTGAGCATCGATATGATGACGGGTCCCGAGTTCGAGGCGTACGTCGGAGAAATACTGCGGTACCACGGATACTTCGTCGAGGCCACGCGAGTGACCGGAGACTTCGGTGTCGACCTCGTTGCGCGCAGATATGCGGAGGTACTCGCTGTCCAGTGCAAGCGACTCGCCGGTCCGGTAGGTGCGAAAGCAGTCGAGGAGGTGACTTGGGGTGCGGCCGTGTATGGCTGCACGTCAACCATGGTGGTGTCTAATCAGTCGTTCACTGCCGCAGCAATCGCGCAAGCCAAACGACACAATTCTGTCTTGATCGATGGAGCCGAGCTGTCCAGGCTTGCTACTGGTTGGCGGCCCGACATGGCCAAGAAGGAAGGACCGAAGCGCGACGACCCGGATCGTCGCGGCCAGCATTCCGGCGGCAACGTGAAGACGTTCGCGCGGTATAACCGCGACGCACGGGTGGCGGTCGCGCTAGCCCAAGAACTGGCTTCCGCGCAGGGGACGGGCCTTATCAGGGTCGAACACCTGCTGCTCGGCGTGCTGGAATATCCCGGTCACCACCTATGGAGCGTGCTTCGCGGCTTCGGGCTGAACGCTGACGTGATCCGCGATCGGCTGCAGTGCGCTGAGTCGTCAGCCGGCAAGCCATTCGAGGACGACGTCGAGGCACTGCGGTCGATCGGCATCGATCTGTGTGCAATCCGCGACGCGTCGACCGTACTTTCGGCGCGGGCACGTACGACAGTGCGTCGCCCACGCGCGGCCGGCCCCGCCGCGGGCACGCAACGTTTACCAAACCTGCCAAGAAAGTGCTTGCGCTGTCCCGGCGGGAAGCCTTGGCGCACAAGGACAACTGGATCGGTTGCGAGCACATCGTTCTCGGCATAGTGCGCGGCGGTGACAAGTTCACGCTCGGTTTGATCACCGACCACGTCGACACTACGCAGCTCCGCGCCGCGGTCATCGGCCTGCTCGACCGGGCGGCTTAGGGGTTGATCGTGTTCTCCCCGATCTGGCGCCCCCACACATATTCGATAAGGATCGGCTGCCCGAGTTCGAAGTGGTTGTACGGCGCGATGGAAGCGCCGGTGTCCAGCACCAGATAAGGGGCGGGCCAGAGATCTCGGGTGATCGGCTGCCAGCAGCCCGGCCGGCCCTCGGGACCACCGCGGGCGTTCACTCGCGGCAGATTGTCGGGATAGACGTAGGGGTTGCCTGCGCCCATGATGGTGCCGAAGCCGGTTCCCGAAAACCCGTTGCCGCCAAGGGCTCGGGAGAACTTGGGCTCGACATCGTGAAAGTTGCGGATCGAGCAGAACAGCGCCGGGCTGTTGTAGTCGAGAATCTCCGAGGTGGAGATCAGGTCGGCAGTGCTGCGGACCAGGTAGGGCCCGCCGCGCTCGAGTATGTCGGCGCCAGTGTTGCCGACGCCGACGGATGCCAGCAGCGCCTCGTCGAGGTTGGCCTGCTGTTCGTTGAGGGTGCGCGCGATGGTGACGGCGTTCTCCAGACCGACGAACAAGTCGGGCGCGGCATTGCCATAGATGTCGGCGAGATCGGCGACGCGTTGGGTGTCGTAGCGGATCTGGGGCATCTGAGGATTCAAGTCGGCCAGGATCTCGTTGCCATGTGTGACCGACTGGCCGAAGCGATCACCCAGCCCGTCCAGCGCCTCCGCGGCCGCGGTCAACGTCTG
>JAVRPX010000820.1:0-6102 GCA_032161985.1 Mycobacterium sp. | reverse complement strand
TTAGACATCCCAGGGTCGTAAGTTGTCAAGCTGCCTTGGCGGGTTGTCGGTGTGCCCATGCTTTGTGTTCGTCGTAGGTGCTGTGGTGGCGTAGGCAGCCGTGCAGGATGCCGACGAGGCGGTTGCCCAGGGCGCGTAGGGCTTGGTGGTGCAGGTCGCCGGCTGCGCGGTGCTGGTCGTAGAAGTCTCGGGCACCGGGGCTGGTGGTCAGGGCGCAGAACGCCCATTGGTCGATGGCGTCATAGAGGCGACGGTTGCGGATGTGGCGGGCCAGCACCGCGCGTTTACGGCCCGACGCGATGGTCAATGGTGAGGTTCCGGCGTAGTTCTTGCGACACTTGGTGGTGGTGTAACGGTTCGGGTCGTCCCCGAATTCACCGAGCACCCGGGCGCCGAGGATGACACCAAGTCCTGGCAGGGAGCGGTAGATGTCGGCGTCCGGGTGTGTCTCAAAATGTGTCGCGAGTTCGGCTTCGAGGTCGTTGATCTGGTGGTTGAGCTCGGCGATGATGGCGACCGTGGCGCGGGTACCGGCACCGAACGCAGCGGTGACCGCGACCGGCGCGGCGAGCTGCTCGGTGCGCAGCATCGCTTGAATCTGCAGTGCTCGAGTATCGAGGTTACGTTGGCGCCCAGCAGCTTTGAGCGCTGAACGGATCTTCGCCAGGCTCAGCCGCCCGGCGTCGGCGGGGGTCGGGGCGCGGCCCAGAATGGCCAGCGCGTCACGGTCGGCCAGGTCTTCGAACGCCTCCAGCGCCGCCGGGTAGTACTCGCGCAGCGCCGAACGCAGGGCGTTGGCGTGTCGGGTGCGGGCCCAGATCAAACTCTGGTGAGCCCGGGCCAGCACCTTGACCGCCTCGACCTGCCCGCTGTCCCCGGCCACCAAACGATGGTTGTGCCGGTCGGTGCGCACCAGATCGGCCAACAGCTTGGCGTCAGACGGATCGGACTTGGCCCCAGAAACGTGGTGGCGGTCGCGGTAGCGGGCCGCCGCCAGCGGATTGACCGCGATTACCTGGTAGCCAGCGGCGGTCAAGGCATCCACCCACAGTCCCCGGTCGGTTTCGATGCCTATGACCACCTGGCCAGGGTCTTCGGCATGCTCGGCGATCAGTTCGTGCAACCGTCCGATCCCGGCCAGGCCTTCGGGCAGCCGCCGCGACGCCAGCCGGTCTCCGGTGTCATTCATCAGATACACGTCGTGATGGTCTTCTGCCCAGTCGTCTCCGACGAACAGCATCGGTTGGCCTCCCTTGGTTCAGTTGTGGATGAATCCCGTTCGAGCCCAAGGACACCCGGCGGCGACCTAATGGATCAGTGCTCGAATTGGCACGACATCCCATGAGCGCTACAGATGACCTCACCAACCAGCCGGGGCACGATCTAACTCTAGGAATCGACAATCACTCCAGGCCAAAGCAGTGCTCACCGGCTGGCGGCTCGGTGATCAGCCTCCCGCTCAAGAACCAAGATCCCCGTTAAGGACACGCTGATCGGTTCCCATTAGGCCAGCACCAAGTCCAGCGCCGAGTAGAACAGGCCGAGCCCGTCGTCGGACGGGCCGGTCAGGGCCTCGGTGGCGTGTTCGGGGTGCGGCATCAACCCGACGACGCGGCCGTTGGCCGAGCTGATGCCCGCGATATCGCGCATCGAGCCGTTGGGGTTGTCTCGGTAGCGGAACACCACCCTGCCCTCGCCCTCGAGCTCGTCGAGCACCTTCTCGCCGGCGACGTAGCGGCCCTCGCCGGACTTCAGCGGCACCAGCAGGTCGGCGCCAAGTTCGTAGCGCGACGTCCACGCCGTCGAATTGGACGCGACCTCGAGCCACAGATCGCGGCAGACGAAGTGCAGGCCCGCGTTGCGCGTCAACGCGCCAGGCAGTAGGCCGGCCTCACACAGCACCTGAAAACCGTTGCAAATCCCTAACACTGGCATGCCTTGCTCGGCACCCCGGA
Source organism: Mycobacterium sp. (assembly GCA_032161985.1). GTDB lineage: Bacteria > Actinomycetota > Actinomycetes > Mycobacteriales > Mycobacteriaceae > Mycobacterium. The sequence continues at coordinate 4,147 of JAVRPX010000820.1, read as the reverse complement.
CCACCTCGCCCATCACCGGTGCGAACTTGGCGATCGCGCCACAGCGCAGATAGTCGCCGTACGAGAAGCCGCCGGGCACTACCACCGCGTCGACCCCCTTGAGGTCGGCGTCGGCATGCCACAGGCTGACCGCCTCGGCACCTGCCCGCCGCACCGCCCTGGCGGCGTCGACGTCATCGAGCGTGCCGGGGAAGGTGATCACGCCCACCCGCGCGGTCATGATTGCTCCCTGCTGACCGACCAGTCCTCGATGACCGTGTTCGCCAACAGCGATTCGGCGATCTCGGCGAGGGTGTCGTCGTCGATGCTGTCGTCGACTTCGAGCTCAAAACGCTTGCCCTGTCGGACATCTGAGACGCCACCGAAGCCGAGACGGCCCAGCGCGCCGACGATCGCCTGCCCCTGCGGGTCGAGGATCTCTGCCTTGGGCATCACGTGCACAACCACCCTTGCCACGGCGATCACTCTACCGGCGGCAATGTCAGGACCGCTTCACCGGCACGATCGGATGTATGCGCTGCACAGCGGCGCGGCCATCGCGTCGAGGACCTGCGCGTCAGCCACCGCGGGCCAGTCGACCTGCGGGGGCAGCGACGACCACATGGCCAGTTCGACGATTGTGCTGTTGTTCGGGTCGGCCAGCAGGTACTCGTGCATGACCTGCTTGCTCGCGTCGCTGATGACCGCGCCGATGCGCTGCGGATCGTTGGTGGTGATCGACGGCGACGTCGCAGTGGCCGTCGATTGGCAGTCGCGCAGCCTGGACCTGGCGGTCTCCAGCGTGGACAGCGCCGTAGCGCCGCCGGTTGCCGTGTCACCGCGCCAGTGCACCACCTGCACCAGCAGGTTCCACTGGCCCTGCGGGTGCAGCACGACCGATCGCGCCGCTACGGCGTAGGCACGGGCGTCGTTGGCAACCGGCGGGCTGGCGCACATCGCCTCGAAGCCAAACCGCGGCGACGGCGCCGTCACGGACAATCCGGCCAGGCCGGGCCAGCGGTACACGGGATACAGCGGGATGAGGGTGGGGTCGACCCACGCCGAATCGGGGATGGCGTCGCAAATGGGCGGACACGCACCCGGGACCGCCGACGCCGGCCAGCCGATGCTCGGCGCGATGGCCAGCCCGCAGGTCGCCAGCGCCATCGTCAGCATCAATCGCACGTCTACCCCTCCCCCTGCGGGCCACAATATAGGTATGGAATTGACGCATTTCGGCCATTCATGCCTACTCGCGAATTTCAGGAGCGATTCCGGGGCATCCGCAACGGTTTTGTTCGACCCGGGGAACTTTTCGCACGGTTTCGAGGGCATCACCGGGCTTTCGGCAATCCTGATCACCCATCAGCATCCCGATCACGCCGACACGGAGCGGCTGCCTGCACTGGTCGATGCCAACCCCCAGGCCGCCCTGTACGCCGATCCGCAGACCGCCGCGCAGCTCGGCGAGCCGTGGCGGGCCGTCCATGTCGGCGACGAATTCGGCGTCGGCCACCTGACCGTGCGTGGCGTCGGCGGGCGGCACGCGGTTATTCACCCGGAAATCCCGGTGATCGACAACATTTCGTATCTCATCGGCGACGGGTCGCATGCGGCGCGGTTGATGCACCCGGGCGACGCACTGTTCACGCCTGGCGAGCCGGTCGACGTGCTAGCCACCCCGGCGGCCGCGCCGTGGATGAAGATCTCGGAGGCCGTCGACTATCTACGGGCCGTGGCGCCGACCCGCGCCGTACCGATTCATCAGGCGATCATCGACCCGAACGCCCGCGGCATCTACTATGGGCGGCTGTCCGAGATGACCAATGCCGACTTTCAAGTGCTGGAACCCGAAAGCGGCACGGAATTCTAGAGTTTGGCCGAGCAGACGCAAAAACCCCCAATTTTCGGCATGCCGAGGGACGTTTGCGTCTCGCGCGACTAGGAGATGTCGCGCGCCGCGGCACGGCCCGCCGCCCGGCCGGAGAACACGCAGCCGCCTAGGAACGTGCCCTCAAGCGAGCGGTAACCGTGCACACCGCCGCCGCCGAAACCGGCGGCCTCACCCGCCGCATACAGCCCGGCGAACGGGCTGCCGTCAAGCTTGAGCGCCCGTGAGTCGAGGTCGGTCTCCAAGCCGCCCAACGACTTACGGGTCAAGATGTGGAGCTTGACGGCAATCAGCGGTCCCGCCTTCGGCTCGGTGAGCCGGTGCGGGGCGACTACGCGGCTGGCCCGATCGGAGAGAAATGCGCGCGCACCGCGGATCGCGGTTATCTGGCTGTCTTTGGTGAACTTGTTGACCACCTCACGGTCGCGGGCGGTGACTTCGGCCTCAACGACGTCGTAGTCGAGGGGCTCGACGTCGGTCACCGCGTTCATCTTGGATACCAACTCCCGCAACGAGTTCGCCGTCACAAAGTCGACTCCCTTGTCGATGAAAGCCTGCAATGGCGGAGGCGCACCCGGCCTGACGCGGGCAAGCACCTGACGCACGCTGCGCCCGGTCAGATCGGGGTTCTGCTCCTGACCCGACAGACCGAATTCCTTCTCGATGATCCGGGCGTTGAGGACGTACCACGTGTAGTCCTGTCCGGTCTTCGCGATGTATTCCAGCGTGCCGAGTGTGTCGAAGCCCGGGAACAACGGTGGCGGCAGCCGCTTGCCGGTGGCATCGAGCCACAGCGACGACGGGCCGGGAATGATCCGGATGCCGTGCAGCGGCCAGATCGGGTCGTAGTTGGTGATGCCCTCGGTGTAGTGCCACATCCGGTCGCTATTGACGACGTGGGCGCCCGCGGATTCGGTGATGCCGATCATCCGGCCGTCGACGTGCGCGGGCACCCCGCTGAGCAGTTGTTCGGGCACCCGGCCCATCCGCTTGGGCCAGTTCTGCCGGACCAAGTCGTGGTTACCGCCGATGCCACCACTGGCGACGATCACCGCCGATGCGCGGAACTCGAACTCGCCTACGGTGCTTCGTGACGACGCCACACCGCGGGCCGCGCTCGTCGGCTCCAGCAACGCGCCGCGCACCCCGACCACCGCGCCGTTCTCCACGATCAGTTCATCGACGCGATGGCGATGAGCGAACCGCACGTTCGAGTTACCGAGCAGCCTGCGCGCGAAGATGTCGACGATCGCCGGGCCTGTCCCCCAGGTGATGTGGAAGCGCGGCACCGAGTTGCCGTGACCGCGTGCGTCGTAGCCGCCCCGCTCGGCCCAGCCGACGACGGGGAAGATCTGCAGCCCGCGTTCGCGAAGCCAGCTGCGCTTCTCCCCTGCGGCGAAGTCGACGTAGGCGTGTGCCCACTGCCGCGGCCAATGGTCCTCGGGCCGGTCGAAGCCCGCCGTGCCGAGCCAGTCCTGCAGCGCCAGCGCGTGGCTGTCACGGATGCCCAGCCGCCGCTGTTCCGGGCTGTCGATGAAGAACAGCCCACCGAACGACCAGAACGCCTGCCCGCCGATGTTGTTGGCGTTCTCCTGGTCCACGACCAGCACACGACGCCCGCGTTCGACCAGCTCACAGGCGGCGACCAGGCCTGCCAGACCGGCACCCACCACGATCACATCAGCATCTGCCACGCCGCCACGTTAGCGGCGTCGGCTATGCGGCGTCTGTCAGGGCGGGATATGGGTGCCAGGTGTAGACGGCGGGCGTGCATTGATGCATCAACGCCAGATCGACGGCGTCGAGCATCGCCTGCCGAGGACCGGGCCTGCGTAGGTGGCGCGCATGCACGGCGACGCGCACGATGCCGTCGCGCCTCGCCGTGCGTTCAGCCGCCAGCACCAACGTCCTGCACCACCATGGCTCGCTCAAGAACCCCTCGCCGATGCCGAGCACCCTCGCCCGTACTGTTGTCTGACGAACCAAATCCGTGATGCCGCTCAAGCCTGCCAGTAACCCAAAGCCGTTGCGAGGCAATGCTGTTACTGTGCCCTGCGAAACCGTCCAGCCGGGCGCGGCGAACAGCCGGGTGCGCAGCCCCAGATGTTCGAGCACGCGGTCGGCGGCCATCAGCCGCAGGTTGGCTTCGTGTGCGGGCAATGTCGCGAACTCGCCGCGCCGCTTCTGGGTGGCGGCCTCGTCGAAGCCGTGCAGAACGATGGCGTCGCCGCGTTCACGCCGGTCAGCGAGCCACTCGACGGTCGGCGCGTCGGAGTC
>JAVRPX010000819.1:0-4441 GCA_032161985.1 Mycobacterium sp. | reverse complement strand
GGGTGCGGCCGCCGTCGAGCATCACCGCTTCCATCGGCGCGATGTCGCCGCCGTCGATGTCGGCCGGATCCCAGCCGGGCGCCATGGGCGGTCCGCTGTAGGCGCTGACGTCGACCTGCACTGTGGTCGCGGCGGTGCCGCTGCGGCGCACCTGGTCGGCCAGGTCACTGATCCGCGCCGCGCCCCTGTACCAGGTGTCCTGGCCTGCCGGCGCCGCTGACAGCGTCGGGTCTCCGCCACCCTTGAGCACGACGACGCCGGGCTGCCCGCTGGCCATCACCCGGGTGGTGAGCCGGGCGTCGCGGTCCAGGGCCAGCAGCGCGGCGGCGGTCGTTAGCACCTTGTTGGTCGACGCAGGCTGCATCGGAATGTCGGCGCCCTGCGCCCATAGCTGCGAGCCGGTCATCGCGTCGGTGATCCTGCCGGTCAGCGCACCGAGGTTCGGGTCGGCCACCAACGGGGCCAGCGTCACGGCCAACCGGTCGGGCGTCGGTTTGTCCGCGGAGTCGGCGACGGGCACGATGCCGGGCTTCGCGGTCGCCGCGGGCGGCGTCGGCTTGATGGGCTCGGCGTCGCTGGTGGAGTTGCCTGTGGTGAGCACAGCAGCCATTCCGACGACGGCGGCTACCAGCAGTAGCACCGCCACCCCGATCACCACATGGGTGGATCGCCGCCACCGCGTCGGCCGCATGACTCTCCTGCTCTATTGACCGCCCCCTTACAGCAGCGTATCGCTCTACTAGGGTGAGGCCCGTCCCCAAGACCGGAGTACAGGGCAAGGAGTCGCGGCGGTGCAGTTCGACGTAGTCATCGAGATCCCGAAGGGTTCGCGCAACAAGTACGAGGTGGACCACGACACCGGCCGGGTGAAGCTGGACCGCTACCTGTACACCGCGATGGGCTACCCCGCCGACTATGGCTTCTTCGAGAACACGCTCGGCGAGGACGGCGACCCGCTCGACGCGCTGGTCCTGCTTCCCGAGTCGGTGTTCCCCGGCTGCATCGTCGAGGCCCGGCCGGTCGCGATGTTCCAGATGACCGACGAGGCGGGCGGCGACGACAAACTGCTGTGCGTGCCTGCGGGCGACGTGCGCTGGGATCACATCCAGGACCTCGGTGACGTGCCGACCTTCGAGCGCGAGGCGATCAAGCACTTCTTCGTGCACTACAAGGACTTGGAGCCGGGCAAGTACGTCAAGGCCGCGGACTGGGTGGGCCGCGACAAGGCCGAGGCGGAACTGCAGGCATCGATCGAGCGGTTCAAGAAAAACCCCCACTGATTTGGTGCTCCTTTCGTCCGCGGGTCACTGAATTTTCATTGCCGTAACACGCGGTAACGCGCGCGTGGTCTGCGCCTTCGATGATGCAGGTGTGTTGATGCATCAGGGGATCGGCCTGGACGCGTTCAACGCGATGCCGATGCGGCGGGCTGTGCATGCGGTCTACGAGTGCTGCTGCAGCGTGCCGCTGGCCGCCGATCTGGCCCGCGGCAGGCGGTACGACAGCCACGATCAGCTGTTCCGGCAGGCCGACGCGCTGCTGTTCGGACTCGGTGAGGATTCGATCGACTCGATCCTGCAGGCCTATCCGGACATCGGTAAGCGGCCGGGCAGTGAGAAGTCGCAGGCCGAGCAGTGCGCGATCTGGTGCGACCAACCCGGGGTGATGGATCAGCTGGGCGCGGCGTCGAAGCGCTATCTGGAGCATTTCGGCTTCGGCTTCGTGATGTTCGTCAACAGCTACACCGCCCAGGACGTGCTTGCGGCAATGACCGACCGTCTGCTCAACGACTTCGAAACCGAGCGCAAGGTGGTGCGCAACGAGCTGGCCTGGATCAACCGCACCCGGCTGGAGCGCATGCTCGGACCCGAAGGCGGCTACGACAACTGGTGACGCGCACCCGCGACAGTTGAAACTCGTTGCAGGTCAACCTGTCTAGGCGGCCTGCCAGTCGCGGATCGCAGTGATCTGCTTCAATCCGAGTTCGAGCACCAGATCGGCAGGGGCGGTGCCGTGTACTCGCGATTCGCCGCAATGACGACACAATAGTCGCATGATGGCCCGATGAACGATGTCGTGCATGGCCACTGCGATAGTCGCTTCGGGAAGGTCGCCGATGCCCTGGCTGAGGAGATCACATCCGGCGAGGAACTGGGCGCCTCGATTGCCCTCGACATCGACGGCGAACTCGTCGTCGACATCTGGGGTGGTCATGCCGACCGGGCGAAGACCATCGGATGGGGCGAAGACACGATCGCCAACTTCTTCTCGTGCACTAAGACGCTCACCGCGCTCGCGGCGTTGATCGCGATCGACCGTGGTCTGGTCGATGCCTTCGCGCCGGTGGCGAAGTACTGGCCCGAGTTCGCCGAGAACGGCAAGCAGGACATCGAAGTGCGCCACCTCTTGTCCCACACGTCGGGCGTCTCCGGATGGGAGCCACCGTTCAGCATCGAAGACATGTACGACTGGGACAAGTCGACTAGCCATCTCGCCCGTCAGGCGCCGTGGTGGCCGCCGGGAACCGCATCCGGCTATCACGTCATCAACTACGGACACCTGATCGGCGAGGTGATCCGGCGCGCCACCGGCAAGACGCTCAAAGAGTTCGTCCACGACGAGATCGCGCAGCCACTCGGCGCCGATGTGCAGATCGGTGCACGGGACGAGGACTACGGACGCATCGCGGAGCTGATTCCGCCGCCGCCTTTGGACCTCCCCCTGGACCTCCTGCCTGCGGACCACCCGATGATCAAGACGTTCACGTCTTTCCCGCCCGATACGGACGGCGCCGAAATCGCCGCGACGACAGCGTGGCGTCGCGCCGACATCGGCGGCGGCAACGGGCACGGCAACGCCCGCTCACTCGCACGCGCGTTGTCACCGATCTCATTGGGCGGCACGGCCAACGGAGTGCAGTTGCTGAGCCCGGAGACCATCGAGCTGATCTTCGAAGAACAATCGAATGGCATTGACCAGGTGCTCATGATCCCGTTGCGCTTCGGCATCGGCTTCGGATTGCCTTGTCCGGAAAGCGTTCCCGCGATTCCCGACGGGAAGATCTGCTTCTGGGGTGGCTGGGGAGGCTCGATGGCGGTGATGGACCCGGATCGTGGCGCCACGATCGCTTACGTGATGAACAAGATGGGCCCCGGCACCACCGGCACAGAGCGCACGATTCGCTACGCCGAGCTCATCTACGAGGCCCTCGCCTGATCCCGCGAGGCGAGCCGGTGTAGCACGTCGCGCCCCAGCTTCCGAAGATCCTGCCGTGGCGACGCAGGAATCAACGTGACGCCGTCGGCCACGTCCGCCTTGGCGATGTCCGAGATCAAACCCGCCAGCCCGTCGACAGTTCCCGCGTAGTGCACGGTGTGATCGGCCGGCCCGAGAACACTTCGCGCCGAACGGAAGTCGCCGGCCACGGCCACAGTGATATCGAGGATCACCGCGACGTCCTCGCCGCGGGCCCGGATTCGCGCCCGGGCCCGCCGGGCCTGCTGCAGATCGGACGCGGCGACCCGCACGGTGCGCTGGTCACCGTCCGTCAGTTCGCTCCAGTCCCCGCCCGGCGCGTCCGCCACGAATACCCGCACGGCGCCACGCTAGAAGCGAGGCCCAACGGTGTCGATGGTTGCGCTCAGGCCGAATCCAAGGCGTCCTTCTTCACGTCGTGGACCCGGGTCTTGTACAGGCTGGCAGCGGTGGTGATGACGAGCGTCACCACGATCACCCCGAGGGACAGCAACGTCGGAATCTCCGGCACCGGCACATGCTGACCGCCGTTGATGAACGGCAACTCGTTCTCGTGCAGCGCATGAAGCACCAACTTCACCCCGATGAAGGCCAGGATGAACGCCAACCCCTGGGACAGGTAGACCAGCCGCTTGAGCAGATCGCCCAGCAGGAAGTACAGCTGCCGCAGGCCCATCAACGCGAACACGTTGGCGGTGAAGACCAGGTACGGCTCCTGGGTCAGGCCGTAGATCGCGGGGATGGAGTCCAGGGCGAACAGCAGGTCGGTGGTGCCGAGCGCGACGATGACGAGGAACATCGGCGTCATCAGCCGCTTGCCGTTTTCCCGGATGTAGAGCTTGAGGCCGTCCCACTTGTCGGTGAGGCTCAAGTGGCTCCTGGCGAAGCGGATCACAAAGTTGTCGGCGTCGTCGTCGTGGTCGGTGTTGCGGGCCAGGTTGACCGCTGTGTAGAGCAGGAACGCGCCGAAAATGTAGAAGACCCATGAGAACTGGTTGATCGCCACCGCGCCAAGCGCGATGAAGATGCCGCGGAAGATCAGCGCCAGGATGATGCCCACCAGCAGCGCCTGCTGCTGGTACTTCTTGGGCACGTTGAAGCTGGCCATGATGATCAAGAAGATGAACAGGTTGTCGACGGACAGGCTGTACTCGGTGAGCCAGCCGGCGAAGAACTCCACCCCGTA
>JAVRPX010000818.1:0-2560 GCA_032161985.1 Mycobacterium sp. | reverse complement strand
ATCCGGATGCGTGGCGTGGTGGAGATCGAGGAAGACTCGCGCGGCCGCACCGGGATCGTCATCACCGAGTTGCCCTATCAGGTCAACCACGACAACTTCATCACCGGAATCGCCGAGCAGGTCCGCGACGGCAAGCTTCACGGCATATCCAATATCGAGGACCAGGGCAGTGACCGGGTCGGCATCCGCATCGTCGTCGAGCTCAAGCGCGACGCGGTGGCCAAGGTGGTGCTGAACAACCTTTACAAGCACACCCAGCTGCAGACCAGCTTCGGTGCGAACATGCTGGCGATCGTCGACGGCGTGCCGCGTACGTTGCGGCTCGATCAGTTGATCCGGCATTACGTCAACCATCAGCTCGACGTCATCGTCCGGCGCACCACCTACCGGCTTCGCAAGGCCAATGAACGCGCCCACATCCTGCGCGGACTGGTCAAGGCGCTGGACGCGCTCGACGAAGTGATCGCGTTGATCCGGGCATCGGAAACCGTCGACGTCGCCAAGGCCGGCCTGATCGAGCTGCTCGACATCGACGAGATCCAGGCCCAGGCGATTCTCGACATGCAGTTGCGCCGCCTGGCCGCCCTGGAACGACAGCGCATCGTCGACGACCTGGCCAAGATCGAGGCCGAGATCGCCGACCTGGAAGACATCCTGGCCAAGCCGGAGCGTCAGCGCGCAATCGTGCGCGATGAGCTCAAGGAGATCGTCGACAAGTACGGCGACGATCGTCGAAGCCGCATCATCGCGGCGGACGGCGACGTGACCGACGAGGATCTGATCGCCCGCGAGGACGTCGTCGTCACGATCACCGAAACCGGCTACGCCAAGCGGACCAAGACCGATCTGTACCGCAGCCAGAAACGCGGCGGCAAGGGTGTTCAGGGCGCCGGCCTCAAGCAGGACGACATCGTCAACCACTTCTTCGTCTGCTCGACACACGACTGGATCCTGTTCTTCACCACGCAGGGCCGCGTGTACCGGGCCAAGGCGTACGACCTGCCGGAGGCGTCGCGGATCGCGCGTGGTCAGCACGTCGCGAACCTGCTGGCCTTCCAGCCCGAGGAACGCATCGCACAGGTCATCCAGATCAAGAGCTACGAGGATGCCCCGTACCTGGTGCTGGCCACTCGCAATGGTCTGGTGAAGAAGACCAAGCTCACCGACTTCGACTCCAACCGCTCCGGCGGCATCGTCGCGGTGAACCTGCGTGACGGCGACGAGTTGGTCGGTGCCGTGTTGTGCTCCGCCGAGGACGACCTGCTGCTGGTGTCGGCCAAGGGCCAGTCGATCCGGTTCTCAGCTACCGACGAGGCGCTGCGGCCGATGGGCCGCGCCACCTCCGGTGTGCAGGGCATGCGGTTCAACACCGACGACAGGCTGCTGTCTCTAAACGTGGTGCTTGCGGACACATACTTGCTGGTCGCGACGGCCGGCGGGTACGCCAAGCGCACTGCGATCGAGGAGTACCCGGTCCAGGGCCGCGGCGGCAAAGGGGTGCTGACGGTCCAGTTCGACAAACGGCGTGGCAGTCTTGTCGGAGCGTTGATTGTCGATGACGACACGGAGTTGTATGCCATCACCTCGGGTGGAGGAGTCATCCGGACGGCGGCTCGCCAGGTCCGTAAGGCCGGGCGGCAGACCAAGGGCGTTCGGTTGATGAACCTGGGCGCGGGCGACACACTGGTTGCTGTTGCGCGCAACGCCGAGGAGACCGAGGCGGAAGCCGCCGGAGCCGACGCAACGTAACGACGTTAAGGAGCCGTAGGTGAGTTCACCGAATGAGCCGGGGTACCCGCGTGCGGGTGACACCCCCGGTGGCGCCAACGGCTCCGGCGACGTCCCGCCGTGGCAGCGCGGTCCTGCGGCGCGGGCGGCCCGGCAGCCGCAACGGCGGTCACCGGAGGCGCATGCCCGCACGGAAGCGCCGCGCAGTGACAGTCCCGCTGGCCACCCCCCGGGCGTCGACGCGCGGCTGAACCGCTTCATCGCGGGCGGGTCGGGGCCCGCGGCTCCGTCGCCGACGCACGAGGAGGCCGCACGACCCGAGGCCTACCCCAGCGAGCTGCCTGACCTGTCCGGTCCGAACCCGCGTTCGGCTCAGCAGCGCAAGCCTGCGCCCGAGCGGACGACGCCGGAGCCGGCGAGCCGGCCCAGCCAGGCCGCCAGCCGCATCCAGGCCGGCACCCGGCATAAGGGTCCGGTGCGTGCCAGCATGCAGATCCGCCGGGTCGACCCATGGAGCGCGCTGAAGGTGGCGCTGGTGCTGTCGGTCGCGCTGTTCTTCGTGTGGATGATCGCCGTCGCGTTCCTGTACCTGGTGCTCGGCGGGATGGGCGTGTGGAGCAAGCTGAACAGCAACGTCGGCGACCTGCTCACCAGCGCTGGCGGCCAAACCGGCGGCGAGCTCGTTTCCAGCGGAACCATCTTCGGTGGCGCCGCGTTGATCGGCCTTGTGAACATTGTGCTGCTGACGGCGATGGCGACGGTGGGCGCGTTCATCTACAACCTGACCACCGATCTCGTCGGCGGCGTTGAGGTCACGCTGGCGGATCGGGAT
>JAVRPX010000817.1:0-5296 GCA_032161985.1 Mycobacterium sp. | reverse complement strand
TTGGCGTCCTTCCCGACCTTCTCGCGCCAACGCCACTTCAACGCCAGGCCTGCCAGCATCACCGCCTCGCTGGATCCGACCGTCGACACCCCAATGGCGCTCGACGGGTCGTCGTCGCGCAGGTCCTCGGCGTGGAACAGGTCGGCCACCATGCAGACACAGCGCTGCTCGATCGCGGCGGTGGCCGGGTATTCGTCCTTGTCGATCATGTTCTTGTCGAACGTCTCGGCCATCAGCTTCTCGGCCTGCGGATCCATCCACGTGGTCACGAACGTCGCGAGGTTCAACCGACTGCTGCCGTCGAGCATCAACTCGTCGTGGATGAAGCGGTAGGCGTTGTCGGGATCCATACACTCATCGGGCATCCGCAGCGAGGGCACCGGTGCCATCGCCAGCCGCCCGGTGTAGGCCGGGGCGATCTGTGGGACGCGAGGGGCCTTGTGCGGCATGGCAAGTCCTTTCGTTACAGGGAGGCGATGGCGGCACGAACGTGGGCCAGGATGCGTGACGCGGACGTCGGCGCCGGGTGTGGCCCCGGGTCGGCGGCCGACAGATTGGCGGCGCGGGCGTGCACGAAGGCGGCCGCGGCAGCGGCTTCACCGGCGGGCAGCCCGGCTGCCAGCAATGCGCCGAGGATGCCAGACAGCACGTCGCCCGATCCCGCGGTGGCGGCCCATGATTGGCCAGCGGGATTGAGGTAGACCGGACCACCGGGTTCGGCGATGACGGTGACGTTGCCCTTCAGCAGCACGGTAACGCCGAGCTGGTCGGCCAGCTTGCGGGTGGCGGCGACGCGGTCGTCGCCGGGGGGAGAACCGGCCAGTCGAGCGAATTCGCCTGCGTGCGGTGTCAATACGGTCGGCGCACTGCGGCCGGTCACAAGGTCTGGATGTGCGGCGAGTATCGTCAGCGCGTCGGCGTCGACGATCACGGGCAGATCGGTCTCGAGCGCGAACCACAGCGCGGCGGCTCCGGCGTTGTCGGTGCCAACGCCGGGGCCGACCACCCACGCTTGCACACGTCCCGCCGCGCTCGCGCTTGGTGCCGCGACGACCTCGGGCCAGTGTGAAACCACCTCGGCGGCAGCGCTTCCCGCGTAGCGGACCATACCCGAGGTGGCGGCGACGGCGGCTCCGGTGCACAACACAGCCGCACCGGGATAGGTCGCCGAGCCGGCCAGGATCCCGGTGACGCCCTGCGTGTACTTGTCGTCCTTGGGGCCGGGCACGGGCCAGCGGGCGGCGACGTCTGCCGCGTCGAAACCGAGCATATCGTTCGACGGCAGGTCGAGGCCGATGTCGACCAGCTCGACGCGGCCGCAATCTCCAAGCGCGTGAACGGGTTTGAGACCGCCGAATGTGACGGTCAGGGTGGCGTGCACATGCGGCTCGTGGGCGGCGCCAGTCTGCACATCCATGCCGCTCGGAATGTCGACCGCAACTATGGGAGCAGACACGTCGGCGAAAACCTCGGCGGCATTTGGCCGCAACGGGCCGGACCCGGAGATGCCGACCACACCGTCGATCACCAAATCGGTTGCTGTGGGGACATTTTTCACTATTCTGCCGCCGGCGCGGGTGAACGCGGCCAGCGCCGCCTTGTGGGTGCGTTCCGGATTGAGGAGCACCGCTGCGGCGGCCACGCCCCGGCGACTCAGGAAAGTCGATGCCCACAACGCGTCGCCACCGTTGTCGCCGGAGCCGACGACGGCGCAGACCCGGCGCCCGTAGATGCCGCCTGTCAGCAGAATCAGTTCGCGGCCGATCGCGTTGGCCAACCCGAACGCGGCCCGTCGCATCAGCCCGCCGTCGGGCAGCGACGCCAGCAGTGGCGCTTCGGCCTCGCGGATCTCATCGGCGGTGTAGTAGTGCCGCATCCCAGCCACGATTCCATGCCCGCGACACTGACAGCGAGGTTTCAGTCTCGGCGGGTCCGACTGTAGTGGCGGCGTGCCTTCATCCGGTTGCCACAGCCGCGCATCGAGCACCAGCGGGCCGTCCCGGCCCGTGACCGGTCGATGAGGAACAACCGGCACTCGTCGTTGGCACACGGCCGCAGCCGGCCAGGCATGTCTGCGTCCAGCTCGCCCCAGGCCAGGACGAGGTGAGCGGGCCAATCGGCCTCCAGCGACCAGGCGAGACCGTCGGCTCCGATGTCGGGCACCTGGCGGACATCCGTGAGATAGCGACGCAGGACCGAGGCGTCGACGTCCATCCGGACCACGCGTTGCAGGTCGTCGCGCACTGTCCGCGCGGCGTCGCCGTCCTCGCTGCCTGCCCCGTGCGCGCGCAGCCACGTCCGCGCGGCCGCCGCGTCGGCGAGCTGATCGACCATCTGCCCGTCAATCACCGGCGTGGTGTTGAGCAGGTCCAGCAGAACTGCCTGCCAATCCGCAGTGGAGGACATGCTAACCATCATAGATCACTTGATGGGTTAGAGCGCTTTGGCGTTCGCTCGCGGTCTGCCGCCATTTGAACCATCTTGACAAGGACGGACGTGTTTAGGCTGTCGTATCGGAACCCACTTTGGAGGGCATATGCCATCCACCTACAAGCTGCTCCAGATCGCACTCGCCGTCTTCGGCGCGTTGTGTCTCCTGCTGTACCCCCTGGCCGTGGTCTGGCCGTCGGGGTGGGCGTGGCATTCCGGCGCGCCCCAGCAGTCGAACTACTTCATGATGATTGTCGGCTTGTACGCGACGCTGGGCGTCTTCCTGATCAACGCGGCGCGAAACCCGCGGGCCAATCTGAGCCTGATCTGGTTCGCCGTGTGGTCCAGCGTCGTACACGCTGCGATCATGGCGGTGCAGTCCTTCGGCGGCGGGGACCACATGGGACACCAGATGGGGCATTTGTTGGGCGATGTCCCGGCACTGCTTTTGGTGGCTGGCATCCTCGCGGTGCTCGTGCTGTCGGCCGGCCTCAAGCAGTCGGAGCCTGCATCAGTCGGTTGAGCGCCCGTGGGATTTGTCGGCGGTGGCGAGGGAGCGCTGCTGCCAAGGCCATGCACCGGTCATCTCCAATTGGAGAGAGAAGCTGAGGAAGGTGCGGATCAGCACGATGCCGGCCAGCACCGCAACGCTCTGCCACGTCGGTGTGACGGCGACAGTTCTGATGATGTCCGCGGCGACCAAGAATTCGAGGCCGAGCAGAATCGCGCGGCCCAGCCGCCGGCGGAAGAAGTCGTAGGCGCCTTCCTCACGACTGTTCTTTCCGAGCGTCATAAAGACAGCGAGTACCGCTCCGCCTGCGATTACGGCGACACCGATCGCATCGATCGCCGTGCCGATTGCCTCGATGACCTCGACGAGCGACACGACGTCATCGTGTCACCGACGCCGCGCCTATTGCGACGACACGCCGTTGCCCGCGGCGTCGACGTCAGCCCAGAATGCGCCAGCCCGCTCGGCTATCTCGGCCGGGTACTCGCCGTTGATGGCATGCGATGCGTCGGCCCATAGCTCGACCTGTCCCCGCGGTAGGAGGTCTCGTGCTCGTGCCGTCGCGCGGGCGGCGTCCAGCATCACGCTTCGACCGGCGATCAAAGCCAGCACCGGAACGTCCAGCGACCTCAATTGGTAGTCGGTGAACGACTTCGGCATCGCCTTGCGTAACACGTAGTCGGTGGAGCCAGCCGAGATCAGCGCGGCCTCCGGCAGCGATTCGTCGACGTCCGCTCCCCCTGCTATCCAGCTGAACACCCGGCGCTGCAACGACTCCGGCAGCGGTAAAAACATTCCCGCCGACGCCAGAAGCGCTTTGACCGGGATGGGAGCGAAAGTCATCACCGGGTCCAGCAGCGCCACCGAGGCGGCCCGGCCGGGACGACGGACCGCGTAGTTGACCGCAGTCCAGCCGCCGATCGACACCCCAAGCAGGTGCACCGTATCGAGCCCGAGGCCTGCCAGTGTTTCCTCGAGCCACTGCGCCTCGTCGCCGGGACCCCTGATCGGCTCGTCCTGAATGGACACGCCAGCCTCGCCGAGCATGTCGATCCCGATGAGTGTGCGATGTTCGAGCAGCGCTGGGATATTGACTCGCCACATCGGCGTGGACGCGTTGCGGCCCGGTAGCAGCAGCACGGGCGGGCCAGAGGACGGCCCGTCAAACCGGTATGTACACACTGTGCCGAACGAGGTTGGCACATCAGTCGACTCGCTCACCGGCGGGAGCTGGTCCATGGCGGTCTGGTAGACGCTCAGGAAGTGCGAGCAGGCTCGCTCACTCTTGAAGTGTCCGACTCTATAGCGCCGCATTATTCGACGGTGACAGACTTCGCCAGGTTTCGCGGCTTGTCCACGTCGTAGCCGCGGGCCTGCGCGACGGCAGCGGCGAACACCTGCAGCGGAATCGTCGACAGCAAAGGCTGGAAAAGTGTTGGCACCGCCGGTATTTCGATCAGGTGATCGGCGTACGGCCGGACGGTATCGTCGCCTTCCTCGGCGATGACGATGGTGATCGCGCCGCGGGCCTGGATCTCCCGGATGTTCGACAGCAGCTTGGCGTGCAGCGTCGGGGCATTCTTCGGCGACGGCATCACGACGATCACCGGCAAGCCGTCTTCGATCAGCGCGATCGGCCCGTGCTTGAGCTCGCCGGCGGCGAACCCCTCGGCGTGCATGTACGCCAATTCCTTGAGCTTGAGCGCACCTTCGAGCGCGACGGGGTAGCCGACGTGGCGACCGAGGAACAGCACCGTCTGCGACGTTGCGAACCGGTGAGCCAGTGCGGACACTGGTTCGACGGTCTCCAGAACCCGTGCGATCAGGTCGGGCATCGCCTCCAAGTCGCGGTACACGCGCTCCACCTCGTCGGGATACTTCGTACCTCGGGCCTGCGCAAGGGCAAGCCCGACAAGGTAATTCGCGGCCACCTGGGCCAGGAACGTCTTCGTCGACGCGACGCCGATCTCCGGCCCGGCTCGCGTGTAGAGCACAGCGTCGCACTCGCGCGGAATCTGCGAACCGTTGGTGTTGCAGATGGCCAGCACCTTGGCCTTCTGCTCCTTGGCGTGGCGTACCGCCTCCAGGGTGTCTGCGGTCTCACCGGACTGCGAGATGGCGACGACGAGGGTGTGGCTGTCCAGAACCGGGTCGCGGTAACGGAATTCGCTGGCCAGCTCGACCTCGACGGGCAGCCGGGTCCAGTGCTCGATTGCGTACTTGGCCAGTAGCCCGGAGTGATAGGCGGTACCGCAGGCGACGACGAACACCTTGTCGATCTCGCGCAGCTCCTGATCCGACAGGCGCTGTTCATCGAGCACGATGCGGCCGTCGGCGAAGTGCCCGAGCAGCGTG
>JAVRPX010000816.1:0-2736 GCA_032161985.1 Mycobacterium sp. | reverse complement strand
CGTCGATCTCTCCGCCCTCGGGCGACGACGCCGCACCCAGCCGCGCCCACGTGTTGGCCGGGCCGTACATCAGGCCCCGCGTTTTCGCCGGTGACGGGTGGTAGCGCCGCCACACGAACAGGCCGGGCAGGTCCAGACAGTGGTCGGCGTGCAGGTGCGAGAGCAGCACGTGTACCGCGTTGGGGTCGGCGTGGCGCTGCAAAGCACCGAGCACTCCACCCCCGAAATCGATGACCAACGGCGGGGTGTCAGGGGCCGTCAGCAGGTAACCCGAAGCTGGCGAATCAGGCCCGACAACACTGCCGGAGCAACCGAGTACGGTGATTCGCACGCTCACTAGCTTGCCATGCCCGCTATCCCTGTGACGAAAACATCGCCCGTTTACGAGACAGAAATCATCTTTGGGCCCCAACGTGACGCTGAACAGGCCGAACACCGTCAAGAGTCGGACCAAGGAATCGGGCCGCAAGTGTGGTGAACGCCTCAGGATCGCCGGTCGACTCGAACAGCCGCCGCGCCTGCGGAGCGTCATGCGGACGCAGCAAATCGAGTTCGGTGAGCAACCTCAGCAAGTCCTTTGCGGTCTCCTCCGCGCTGGAAACCAACGTGACGTGGTCGCCCATCGCCAGCTGGATCAGCCCCGACAGCATCGGGTAGTGGGTGCAGCCCAGAACCAACGTGTCGACCTCGGCGCGCTGCAGCGGTTCCAGATACCCCTCCGCCAGACCCAGCACCTGCCGGCCGCTGGTCACGCCGCGCTCGACGAAGTCGACGAACCGCGGGCATGCTACGCCGATCACTTCGGTGTCACGGGCCGCGGCGAACGCGTCCTGATAGGCGCCCGACGCGATCGTCGCCGCGGTACCGATGACGCCGATGCGGCCGTTGCGGGTCGCGGCCACCGCGCGGCGCACAGCGGGCAGGATCACCTCGATGACGGGCACGGGCGCATACCGCTCCCTGGCGTCGCGAAGGCATGCCGACGACGCGGTGTTGCACGCGATCACCAGAGCCTTGACGCCGCGCGCGACGAGGTCGTCGCCGATCGCCAGGGCGTGTGTACGGATCTCGGGGATGGTCAGCGGCCCGTACGGACCGTTGGCGGTGTCGCCGACGTAGATGATGTCCTCGTCGGGCAGCTGGTCGATGATCGCCCGCGCGACGGTGAGTCCGCCGACGCCGGAATCGAAGATCCCAATTGGACTGAGCGCGCCAGGCGTCACGACGTCAGATATGGGTTCGTGGCTTTGGTCTTCCGAAGCTCTCGCGCCTTGCGTTCGGGCCCGGACAGCAGATAGGCCGCCAACACTCCTGCAACCGCGCCACAGAAGTGCCCTTGCCACGACACCCCGGGGGTGCCGGGCAGCACGCCGAGCAGGACGCTGCCGTAGATGAACAGCACGATCACGCCGACGACGATCTGCCACACATGGCGGGTGAAGAACCCGAACACGATCAGGAACGCCAGCCATCCGAAGATCAGGCCCGACGCGCCGATGTGGTTGGACTCGCAGCGCACCCCGACGTAGGGGCAGTGCGCGCCGATATTGCCGATCAGCCACGTGCCGAAGCCACCGAGAATCCAGATGATGGCCGTCGCGAAGATGAACCGCGACAAGCCCGCGAGCGTCACCAGGAAGCCGAGGATCAGCGCAGGAACGGTGTTGGCGATCAGGTGATCCCAGTTCGCATGCAACAGCGGCGCGAAGACGATTCCCGTCAGCCCGTCGGTCTCCAGCGGCCGGATGCCGTTGTTGTCGAGCCGGTGGTTGGACAGCGAGTCGAACAGCTCGATGACCCATAGCAGCGCGACGAAGGTGACGATCGTGACCGCGCCGACCACCCACCCCGGTCGCTTCTTCGACTCCGGTGATGGTGTCGCGGGATACCCAGGCCCAGTCAAGCCCATAGCTGCCCTTCCAATGCGTCTTCAGCATCATCCAGGCTACCGGCGTACGCACCGGTCGACAGATACTTCCAACCGGCGTCGGCGACGACGAACGCAATGTCCGCGCGCTTCCCCGCCTTCACCGCCTTGGCCGCCATGCCCAGCGCGGCGTGCAATACGGCGCCGGTGGAGATGCCGGCGAAGATGCCCTCCACCTGAACCAGTTCGCGGGTGCGCTTGACCGCGTCGAATGAGCCGACGGAGTAGCGGGTGGACAGCACGTCAGGGTCATACAGCTCGGGGATGAAGCCCTCGTCGATGTTGCGCAGCGCATAGACGCCCTCGCCGTAACGGGGTTCTGCGGCCACGATCTGGATGTCGGGCACCTGCTCGCGCAGATACCGCCCGGTTCCCATCAACGTCCCGGTGGTGCCCAAGCCCGCCACGAAATGCGTGATCTCGGGCAGGTCGGCCAGCAGCTCGGGACCGGTGCCCTCGTAGTGCGACAACGAATTGGACTCGTTGCCGTACTGGTACAGCATCACCCACGAAGGGTTCTGCGCCGCAAGCTCTTTCGCGTGCGCGACCGCGGTGTTGGAACCGCCCTCGGCAGCCGAGTAGATGATCCGCGCGCCGTAGAGCTCGAGCAGCTGCCGTCGTTCGATCGAGGTGTTCTCGGGCATCACGCAGATCATCTGGTAGCCCTTGAGCAGGGCCGCCATCGCCAGCGAGATGCCGGTGTTGCCGCTCGTCGGCTCCAGGATCGTCGCGCCTGGTTGCAGCAGGCCGCGTTGCTCGGCGTCCTCGATCATCCGAATCGCAGGCCGGTCCTTGATGGAACCGGTGGG
>JAVRPX010000815.1:0-6731 GCA_032161985.1 Mycobacterium sp. | reverse complement strand
TGCCTCAGCGGCCTCGATCAGCTTGAACGCCATCGCGAGCCCGGCCCCTTGGTAACCTTGCTCCTCAAACGCACTGTCGCGAAAGTAGATTCGATGGGGTTCGTCGTGCGCAGATGGATCCAATGCTGCGCCGGGTAGTGGTAGAACTTCAGCAGCACGTCGGCGTCGTCGACGATCTTCGCGACGGCCTTCGGGAACTTCGCGCCGTAGTCTGGTTCGAACGCGGTGATCGCCGCTCGCGCCTTGTCGGCGTCCTCGGCGTTGTAGATTTCCTTCATCGCCGCCAGCGCGCCCGGATGTGCCGACTTCGAAAGCGCAGCACGGGCATTCGCCTGCTTGTGGAACCAACAATGCTGCTCCTTCGTCTGCGGGAAGACGTCGCGTAGCGCTTTCCAGAAGCCCAGCGCACCGTCGCCGACCGCGAGGATCGGGGCGCGCATGCGAGTAAGTCGTCGCAGGGGATGCCCGCCCGGGACCTGTACATTGTGGCAGCGTCGGCCGTAGTCGCGACGTCGGGGCTGAGCGGGGCGGTGGCGTTGGCCATTTCGCGGCGACGGCGTCGGCGGGCCTGGTACCACCCGTTGCCGCGCACATGAGGAGACTCAATCATGAAAGAGGCACGACGCCCTGCTGAGGCCGGCCGTAAGAAATGCTCACAGCTGATCTCGCGGCCCCGTACAAGAAGCGATCTGGCACACCGCTGCCGCGCCAGCGCGGACAGGTTGGTGTCAATTGTGTTGTGGCGGCTAAGAAACTAGTCGGAGGCCCAAGCGATGCGGTGGATCCGCATCGCTTTGCTCAAGTCCATGTCATCGGGAGTGACGGGCTAGTCGTCGCGGTCGGTAAGTTGCGGAGGGGAGTCAGTTTGGCCGCGCTCATAGATCACCCACAATGTGAGGTGATCACCGTGCCGCGAGAGGTACTCGATCCCGACGACAGGCCGATTGCGTTCGCTTTCAGCGTGTAGATCCACGCCAATATGGGTTGCGTGAGTTCGCGTTTGGCGGCGCGGATGCACGCAACATAGCATCGCTTGTGCGGCGTTAGCGCATGATGAACGGATTGGCCGGTGCCCCGGTAGCGTAGGACAGCCAGACGCTTTTGGTCTCGAGATATTCCTTGATTGCTTCGATGCCGCTCTCGCGGCCGAAGCCGGAATGCTTCATGCCGCCGAACGGCATCATGTAGCTGATCGCACGGTATGTGTTGACCCAGACGGTGCCGGCCTTCAGAGCCGACGACATCCGTATGGCCCGGCCGATGTCGCTGGTCCAAACACCAGCAGCCAGGCCATAAATCGTGTCGTTCGCGATGCGCAAGGCGTCGGCTTCATCGTCGAAGCCGATGATCGACAGCACCGGTCCGAAAACTTCCTCCCGCGCGATCCGCATCTCCGGCGTGACATCGACAAAGATGGTCGGCTCGACGAACTGGTCGCCGGGCAGGTCGGTCGATGTCGCGGGTCCGCCTCCCAGCACGCAACGCGCACCTTCGGCCTTGGCGACGTCGATGTAGTCCAGGATCTTCGCGTACTGCGGCGGCGTCGTCACAGGGCCGATGTTGGTGTCGGGCAACATCGGATTGCCTTTGCGCGCTGACGCGCCAAGCTTGACCACGCGATCGGTGAAGTCCTCGCGAATCGAGTTCTGCACCAGCAGGCGGGAACCCGCGATACATGTTTGGCCGGTAGCCGCAAAGATGCCCGAAATGGCGCCTGCCGCCGCGGCGTCCAGGTCGCAATCGTCGAACACGATGTTCGGCGACTTGCCGCCGAGTTCGAGCGAGACGCGTTTGAGGCTCCTTGCCGCATGCGCGTAGATCTTCGCGCCGGTCGCGTCGGACCCGGTGAACGTGATCTTTGCGACGTCGGGGTGATCGACAAGGGCGGCCCCCGCCTCCTCGCCCAGGCCCGTCACCACGTTGAACACCCCGTCCGGAAATCCGGCTTCGCGCGTCAGCTTCGCGAACTCCAGAGTGGACACCGATGCGAACTCGGATGGCTTCAACACGATGCTGCATCCGGCAGCGATGGCGGCGGCGCATTTCCATGCGACAAACAGCAGCGGCGAATTCCACGCCGTCAGGGCTGCGACCACACCGACCGGTTCATGCCGGGTGAAGGCCATCATGTCCGGTTTGTCGATCGGCATCACCGCGCCTTCGATCTTGTCGGCCAAACCGCCGAAGTAGCGCCACCATTCGGGGTTGTAGGTGAGCTGGCCGCGCATCTCCGCCAGGAGCTTGCCGTTGTCTCGAACCTCGATCTCTGCCAGCCGCTCGGCGTTCTCCGCGATGAGATCAGCCAGGCGCACTAATAGCTTGCCGCGCTCGGTTGCGGTGATCGACGCCCACGGTCCGTCGCGCATGGCGTGTGCCGCGGCGGTCACGGCACGATCGACATCGGCCGCTGTGCCGCGGGCGATTCTCGCCCACGGCTCGCCCAGATATGGGTCGACGCTGTCAAGCCATTCGTGGGCGTCCGGCTCAACTTCTCCGCCATCGATGTAGTGGTTGTACGTCCGCATGGCGAAACTCCCCGTCAGGGACGCATCTCGTAGGCGCCGTCGTAGGCCTTGACCCGTTGCCAGACCCGATCGAAGCGCTCGGCGTCGGGTACCGGCTTGCGGATCGCGGCGACAGCCCAGTCCTGCTGGGCCTGCGTCGAGGTCGGCTTTCCGTGCAGCGCAACGGCATAGGTACAGAAGTCACGGATCTGGAAGTCGAAGATCTGGTCGATGATGTCGTCGTCCACACCCGTCAGCGCGGCCTGCTCCAGGATGAGCTGTCCGTAGACGATCAGCGAGAACAGGTGTCCGACGTTCAATAGGAAGTCCAGATCCTTCTGCTGCTCCGCGTCCGGGGCGGCCGTGACGAGCAGCTGCCTGAATGCCTGCGCCTGCTCGTAGAACCGCGCGACGTTCGGAATGCTCGTGTGCTTCTCGTACACCGGTGTCCAGTCAGCGAACTGGACCTTTCCCGCCCCGCGGGTGGGTCCCTGGTTCCAGAAGAAGGCGTCGTCCGCGGCGTCGTTGCGGGTCGGAATCTCGGGATATTCCGTCGGATTGAGCATGTAGTTCGGCATGAACTTGAGCACCAACCCGACGTTGACGTGGACGGTGCCCTCCAGCCGCGGTAACGCACCGATGAGCTGTGCCACTTCGCGGAACATCGTGTTCTTTTCATACCCCTTTGCGGCCACCACGTCATGCAACGACCGGAGGATGGTCTCGCCCTCCATGGTGACCTTGGCCTTGGTCACCGGGTTGAACAGCAGGTAGCGACGGTCGTCAAGGCTGGCGCTGCGGAGGTAGTCGACGGAACGCTGGCTGAACATTTTCATCGCGACCAAGCGTGCGTAGGAGTCGACGAAAGTCGCTCGCACATGGGCGAAGTCGGTGACTGGGTTGCCGTACAGGATGCGGTTCTGTGCGTGCGTGATCGCCTCGTAGAAGGCGTGCTCGACCATGCCGATGGAACACGTGCACAGGTTGAACTTGCCGATGTTTACCGTATTCAGTGCCGCCGCAAAGGCTTCCACGCCGGTGTGCAAAATGTCCTCTTCCCGCACTGGATAGTTCTCCAGGCGGAAAGTGCTCACATAGATCTGCATGTGCACGACGTTGTCGATCAAGTGGTAGTTCTCGTGCCTGCTGTCAGCGGCGAAGAAGACGTAGGCGTCGCCGCCCTCGACGTCGCCGCGGCGACCAAACACCGAAACCATGCTGGCGACGTTGCCGTTGCCGATGTAGTACTTCTCCCCCGTCGCCCGGTACAGGATGCCCTTGGCGCGGTCCTCCTCGCTGGCCGGCGTGAGCACCATGTCGGTGTTGTAGACGTCGGCACCGTGCTCGCGCTCAGACAACCCGAAGGCCATCACCTCTCCGGCCTCCAGGTCATCGGCGACCTTGAGCTTGGCGTCCTTGTTCTCGCTCTGCCAGATCGGCCCGAGGCCAAGGATGGTGACCTGCTCGGTGTACCAGTAGGTCAGCCCGTTGAAGCCGAGGATCTCGGAGAGCGCGGCGTTGCGTGCGGCATCCCAGCGCTTGTCCGGGTTGCCGTCCGCGAACTCCGACGGAGTCAGGAACGTCGCGAACAGCTTCTCCCGCTTGACGAACTCCACAAAGTCGGCTGGCCACTGAGCGGCCAGGTCGGCGTCGAGGAGGCGCTTCTTGCCCTGACCCTCGAAAAAATCAATGGTCGCGCGCAGCAGCCGCCGGGTCTCCTCGTCGAACTGCTGCGGGTCGTAGGTGTTCGGGTCGAAGAGCAAGCCGTCGGTCGTCCGGCGGGCAGGAGCGGAGCGACCGGGGGGTGAGGCAGTCATGGCGGACAGCCTAGGTTCTGCGCTGGAGCTAAGGGCCCGGTTGTGCCGGTTGACCGCCCGGCAGCGGAACCCACGGAAGGCCCGGGATTGTCGGGTAAGGCGCGGTCGGGCTCCACGGCGGCGGCTGCGTGGTCGGCGGCGCCTCGCTGGTCGGCGGCGGCGGCTCGGTGGTGGGAGGCGGTGGTGGCGGCTCCTCGGGCGGCGGGGGCGGGGGGGCCTCCGTGATGGTCACCGGGGGCGGCGGCGCCTGCCGCGTGACGGTGCGGGTCTGGGGCGCCTGGGTCTGCGGCGGCGGAGCAGGCGCTTCGGCCGGGATCGGCGCCGCTGACGCCGGTGGCAGCGACGTGGTGACGGGCGCGGTGGTCGACGCCGGTGTCGGCGTGGTGTCCTCGCGCATCACGAACAACACCGCGGCGGCGAGCGCAGCCAGCAGCGCGACCACGCCTGCGCCAAGGATGATCGCGGGCTTGCGGTACCACGGCAGGGGTGCCGCTTCGTACTCGTACTGTTGTTCGTGGTCGAACTGCATCTGCGGGCGCGCGTCGGTGACGCCGCCGTTGGCCTCGCCGGCGTAGTCGTACGGGTCGGTGGGCGCGACATCGGGGACGTCCTCGGCGTCCGACCACGCCAGCGCGCTGAAGGTGCTCGACACGGGCGCGTCCTGCGGGTCAACCCCGGGCGCCATCGCGGTGGCCGCAGCGGCTGCGGCGGCCACCCCGGGGGCGGCGGACATCGACGTAGCGCCCTCGACGACCGTGCCTCGCGCCGCCCGCAGACCACCACCGACTGCAGCGGTCAACTCCGGCTGTCCGGTGGTGATGACAGGCACCCGGAAGTGTTCGGACAGTGTGGTGGTGATGATCGGGATGCGGGCGCCGCCGCCAACGGAAGCCACGGCGACGAGATCGGCGGCTTGAATTCCGTTGCGCTCCACGGTTTCCTGCACGACGCCGGCGAAGTCGGCGAGCGGGGCGCGGATCGCCTCGTCGAGCTCGTTGCGCGTCAGCCGCATCTCGCTGCGGTGCCCAGGCAATTCAGCCACCAGGGAGGTGACGGCGGCGGTGGACAGCCGCTCCTTGGCTCCACGGCACTGGGCGCGCAGCCGGCTCAGTGAGCCGATCGCCGAGGTACCGGACAAGTCGATGGTGCCCGCCTCCGACAAGTCGTTGATGACATGGGTCAACAGCGCCTGGTCGACAAGGTCGCCGGACAGATCGGTGTGGCGGACGGTCGGGCCGATCGGTGCAAAACCCTTGGTGGCGTCGACGAGCGTGATGTTGGTGCCGGTGCCGCCGAAGTCGCACAGCGCGATGACGCCGCGAGTGGGCACGCCGGGATCGTTGTCCAGCGCGGTGAGCGCCGCCGTGGTGTCGGACACCAACTGCACCGGGTTGGGCACCTGAAACTCGGGCACCGCGGCCAGCGCATTGCGCAACGCGTCGACGGCGGCGGGCCGCCAGTGCGCGGGATACGTGACTGCAACGGGTCCTGCGGGGGGACTGCCAAGTGTGTACAGCATCGCCCGCAGCGCGTCGGCGAGCACCTTGTCGGCCAGATGAGTGGAGCCATCGGCGGCGACGATGCCGACGGGGTCACCGACGCGGTCGACGAAGTCGGTGATGATCAGGCCGCGTTCGTTCAGGTTGGGGTTTTCGCTGGGTACGCCCACCTCGGGCGGTCGGTGCGGGTACAACGTCACCACCGGCGACCGCGTCACCGCGGCCCGGCCCACTACGACGGCCGTCAGCTTGGTGGCGCCAACCGACAGCCCTACCCCGTCAGACATGTCACTCCGTCTCGATCGAACCCTATCCGGTATTCAATCTTGTCTGACGGCCTTTCCGTTACTAGCGAATGGTCCCTACCCCGGGAATCAGTGGCAGATCCAGAGCCGTCACCCAGCCTGGCGAAAGATCGTTGACGGCGGGAACGGCGTTGAGCGCGCGCAAGCCGGTCGCCAGGCAGCCTGCGGCGGCCGCGTCGCGCCCCGAACCGTCGGTGAAGCGAAACGCCGTCTCCTGGAAGATGCTCGGCGTGCCCTCGATGTCGACGCGATAGACGTCGTTCTCGTTGCCCGTCGGCCATTCGGGTGCCGCATCATCGCCGATCCGGTTGACGTGTTCGAGCTGGATGCGGGTCTCGCCCTGGTACTTGCCGTTGATCGTGAACCGAACTGCCGCAACGTTGCCCGGCGCGATGATGCCCTTGGCGGACTTGCGCTCGGTGGGTGTCACCCACTTGTCCCACGTAGTGGTGATCTCGTCGAGCATGATGCCCGCGGCATGCGCGATCATCGGAACCGTTCCGCCCCAGGCGAATACCAGAATGTCGGTGTTTTCGAAGAGCGCCCGATGCTCGGGCGGCTTGCCGATTCCCATCTCGAACTCGTAGTCGCCTGTGTAGTTGGTGT
>JAVRPX010000814.1:0-7779 GCA_032161985.1 Mycobacterium sp. | reverse complement strand
AAGCGCCAACGCCGAATCCACCGCCAGCGCGCAGAACACCACGGCGAGATAGTTGTTGGACTGCAGGAACAGTCGCAGCGGCTTCACCGGCTCACCACGGCGCACGCCTGCGTACAGCTGATGGGCCATCACCAGGAACCACACACCTGCCAACAGTGCCACCGACGCATACAACCAGCCCGTCGCGAGCGCCAGCGCCAGGGTCGCGAACACCGTGAGCCAGGTGTAGACCAGGATCTGCTTGGTGACCTGCTCCTCGGTAGCGACCGCGGGCAGCATCGGCACGCCGGCCGCCTGGTAGTCCTCCTTGTAGCGCATGGCCAGCGCCCACGTGTGTGGCGGCGTCCAGAAGAAGATGATCGCGAACATCACCAGCGCGGGCCATTGGATGGTCCCGGTCACCGCGGACCAGCCGATCATCACGGGCATGCAGCCGGCCGCCCCACCCCACACGACGTTCTGCGAGGTGCGCCGCTTTAGCAGCAGGGTGTAGACCAGCACGTAGAACGCGATGGTGGCACCCGCGAGATGCGCAGACAGCATGTTCGTCGTCCACCACAGCCAGAAAAACGAGCCGACCGACAACGCGAGCCCGAACACCAGCGCGTGACTTCGCGGGACGGTGGCCCGGGCCAGCGGCCGACCGGCGGTGCGCTTCATTACCTTGTCGATGTCCGCGTCGGCCACGCAGTTCAACGTGTTGGCGCCCGCCGCCGCCAGTAGACCGCCCACGAGTGTGTTGAGGATCAGCAGCGGATCGACAGTGCCTCGGTGGGCCAGCAGCATCGCGGGGATCGTGGTGACAAGCAGCAGCTCGATCACCCGCGGCTTTGTCAGCGAAATGTAGCCGAGGAGCGCGGTGCGTATTCGGTTCGGCGCAACGCCTTCGCGAATACTCACGCAAAACTCCTAAGGGTCGCCGCAGCGCGCAGCTTCTACTACAGAGGATGGTAGACCGCACCCGAACGGCCGCCTAATCGTCCCCCACGCACCTGCGGCGGCCCAGGTTCGCGCACTAGGGTGGACCAAAGCGGATTGCGAAGCCGGGCCTATCGAAGGAGTGCGCCAAGTGACCACACTCGACGAGATCTCTGCTCTCACCCGCCCGAATCACCCCGACGACTGGACCGAGTTGGATTCGGCCGCGGTGGACACCGCACGGGTGCTGGCGGCAGACGCGGTGCACAAGGTCGGCAATGGCCATCCCGGTACGGCGATGAGCCTGGCGCCCCTGGCGTACACGTTGTTCCAGCGGCAGATGCGTCACGACCCCAGCGATACCCATTGGCTCGGACGGGATCGCTTCGTGCTGTCCGCCGGGCACAGCAGCCTGACGCTGTACATCCAGCTCTACCTCGGCGGGTTCGGGCTGGAACTCGCCGACATCGAGGCACTGCGCACCTGGGGGTCGAAGACGCCGGGGCACCCGGAGTTCCGCCACACCACGGGCGTGGAGATCACCACCGGTCCGCTGGGCCAGGGACTGGCGTCGGCCGTCGGGATGGCGATGGCGTCACGGTATGAGCGCGGCCTCTTCGACCCGGACGCCGCCCCCGGCACCAGCCCCTTCGACCACTACATCTACGCGATCGCCTCGGACGGCGACATGGAAGAGGGCGTGACGTCGGAGGCGTCGTCGTTGGCAGGCACACAGCAGCTGGGCAACCTCATCGTGTTCTGGGACAACAACGAGATCTCGATCGAAGACAACACCAACATCGCATTCACCGAGGACACGCCCGCCCGCTATGAGGCGTACGGCTGGCACGTACAGGTCGTCGAGGGCGGCGAGAACGTCACCGGAATAGAAGAAGCCATCGAGGCCGCACGCAAGGTCACCGACAAGCCGTCGTTCATCGCGGTTCGCACCATCATCGGCTACCCGGCCCCGACCAAGATGAACACCGGCAAGGCGCACGGCTCCGATCTCGGTGCCGAGGAAGTCGCCGCCGTCAAGGAGATTCTCGGATTCGACCCGGAGAAGTCGTTCGAGGTGCGCGACGAGGTCATCGAGCACACCCGCAAGCTGGTCGCCCGCGGCAAGGAAGCCCACGACAAGTGGCAGGGCGACTTCGACGCGTGGGCGCAGCGGGAACCGGAACGCAAGAAGCTGCTCGACCGGCTGCTGGCGCAGGAACTGCCCGACGGCTGGGATGCCGACCTGCCGGAGTGGAACGTCGGGGACAAGCCGGTGGCCACCCGCGCCGCATTCGGCAAGGCCCTCAACGCCGTCGCGCCGAAGCTGCCCGAACTCTGGGGCGGCTCCGCCGACCTCGCCGGAAGCAACAACACGACCATCGAGGGCGTCCCGTCCTTCGGGCCGCCGTCGATCTCGACCAAGGACTACACGGCGGATTGGTACGGCCGGGTGCTTCACTTCGGTGTCCGTGAGCACAGCATGGGCTCGATCCTGTCCGGCATCGTGCTGCACGGTCCGACCCGTGCGTTCGGCGGCACGTTCCTGCAGTTCTCCGACTACATGCGCGCGGCGGTGCGACTCGCATCGCTGATGGACATCGACACCATCTACGTCTGGACGCACGACTCCATCGGTCTTGGTGAGGACGGTCCCACCCATCAGCCGATCGAGCATCTCGCTGCGCTGCGCGCCATCCCGAACCTGTCGGTGGTGCGCCCCGGCGACCCCAACGAGACCGCACATGCGTGGCGCACCATTATCGACCGGGGCGCCAGCAGTGGACCGGTCGGTTTCATCCTCACCCGCCAGGGCATCCCTGTGCTGGAGGGCACCAGCGCCGAGGGTGTGGCCAAGGGTGGCTACGTGCTTGGCGGAGCGCCCGAAGAGAACCCCGACGTGGTGTTGATTGGCACCGGATCGGAGCTGCAGTTGGCCGTGGCTGCGCAGAAGATATTGGCGGAGAAGGGAATCACCGCGACGGTGGTGTCGATGCCATGCGTCGAGTGGTTCGAGTCGCAGCCCGTCGAATACCGGGACAGCGTGCTGCCGCCTGCGGTGTCGGCCCGTGTCGCTGTCGAGGCGGCGGTGGCGCAGAGTTGGTACAAACTGGTCGGCGACACCGGCGAGATCGTCTCCATCGAGCACTATGGCGCGTCCGCCGACGACAAGACCCTGTTCCGCGAGTTCGGGTTCACCCCGGAGGCCGTGGTGGCCGCCGCGGAGCGATCACTAGACAACTGAAATTCGAAAGGCGAACTGATGGCTCAGAATCCCAATCTTGCGGCCCTATCCGCGGCCGGTGTCTCTGTATGGCTGGATGACCTGTCCCGCGAGCGACTCCAGACCGGCAACCTCCAGGAGTTGATCGATACCAAGTGCGTGGTCGGTGTTACCACCAACCCGTCCATCTTCCAGGCCGCGTTGTCGAAGGGCACCGCCTATGACGAACAGGTCAAAGAGCTTGCCGAACGCGGCGCCGACGTGGACGCCACCATCCGCACCGTCACCACCGACGACGTGCGCAACGCCTGCGACGTATTGGCCAAGCAGTATGAATTGTCCGGCGGAGTTGACGGCCGGGTGTCGATCGAGGTCGACCCGCGGCTGGCGCATGACACCGACAAGACCATCCTGCAGGCGATCGAATTGTGGAAGATCGTCAACCGCCCCAACCTGCTGATCAAGATTCCCGCCACGCTGGCCGGGCTGCCTGCGATCACCGCCGTTATCGCCGAAGGCATTTCGGTCAACGTGACGCTGATCTTCTCGGTCGAACGGCACCGCGCTGTGATGGACGCGTACCTGGCCGGCCTGGAGAAGGCCAAGGAGGCCGGCCACGACATCTCCAAGATCCATTCGGTCGCATCGTTCTTCGTCTCCCGAGTGGACACCGAGATCGACAAGCGTCTGGAGAAGATCGGCACTGACGAAGCGCTCGCGCTACGCGGTCAGGCCGGGGTGGCCAACGCGCGGCTGGCGTACGCGGCATACGAGGAAGTCTTCCAGGGCGGAGAGCGTTACGCCGCGCTGAAGGGCGACGGCGCACGCGTGCAGCGCCCGCTGTGGGCATCGACCGGTGTCAAGAATCCGGACTACTCCGACACGCTCTACGTCACCGAGCTGGTCGCCCCGAACACCGTGAACACCATGCCCGAGAAGACACTTGATGCGGTCGCCGACCACGGCGTCATCGCCGGCGACACCGTCACCGGCAAGGCCGCGGAAGCTCAGGCCGTGTTCGACAAGCTCACCGCGGTGGGCATCGACCTGCCGGATGTGTTCAAGGTGCTCGAGGATGAGGGCGTGGAGAAGTTCGAGAAGTCCTGGCTTGAGCTGCTCGAAGCGACGCAAGGTCAGCTCGATGCCGCGAAGAAATGACAGCAACCACCGATAAGTCCACCGGCGCGGATTGGCGGAATCCGCTGCGGGACAAGCGCGACAAGCGGATGCCGCGCATACCGGGTCCATGCGGTGTGGTGATCTTCGGCGTCACGGGCGATCTGGCCACCAAGAAGTTGATGCCTGCCATCTACGACCTGGCCAATCGAGGCCTGCTGCCCGCGAACTTCGCCCTTGTCGGCTTCGCCCGACGCGACTGGGCCCATGAGGATTTCGCGAGGCTCGTCTGCGACGCCGTGAGGAAGCATGCCCGCACGCCATACCGCCAGGAGGTGTGGGACCGGCTGGCCGAGGGAATCCGGTTCGTACAGGGCACTTTCGACGACCCAAAGGCGTTCGAGCGACTGGCCGAGACGTTGGCGAAGCTCGATGCCGAGCGGGGCACCGGCGGCAACCACGCGTTCTATCTGTCGATTCCGCCCAAGGCCTTCCAGCAGGTGTGCGAGCAGCTACAGAAGTCTGGATTGGCCCGCCCGCAGGAGGGCCGCTGGAGCCGGGTGGTCATCGAGAAACCGTTCGGCCACGATCTGGCGAGTGCCCGCGAACTCAACGGCGTCGTCAACAGCGTGTTCCCCGAGGAATCGGTCTTCCGCATCGACCACTACCTCGGCAAGGAGACGGTCCAGAACATCCTTGCGCTTCGGTTCGCCAACGCGCTGTACGAACCGATCTGGAACAACAATTACGTCGACAGTGTGCAAATCACCATGGCCGAGGACATCGGCCTCGGTGGCCGGGCCGGCTATTATGACGGGGTCGGCGCTGCCCGCGACGTCATCCAGAACCATTTGTTACAACTGCTTGCGCTGACCGCCATGGAAGAGGCGGTCAACTTCAGCCCGCACGAGTTGCAGGCGGAGAAGATCAAGGTGCTCTCCGCCATCCGGCTGATGCAGCCCCTCGATGAGACCACCGCCCGGGGACAGTACGCGGCGGGTTGGCAGGGCAGCGAGAAGGTCGTCGGGCTCCTGGACGAGGAAGGATTCTCGAAGGAGTCCACCACCGAGACGTACGCGGCGATCACACTGGAGATCGACACCCGCCGCTGGGCGGGCGTGCCGTTCTTCCTGCGCACCGGAAAACGTCTGGGGCGCAGGGTGACCGAGATCGCCCTGATCTTCAAGCGGGCCCCACACCTGCCGTTCGACAAGACGATGACCGAGGAACTCGGCCAGAACGCGTTGGTGATCAGGGTGCAGCCCGACGAAGGCATCACTACCCGTTTCGGCTCCAAGGTCCCAGGCAGCGCGATG
Source organism: Mycobacterium sp. (assembly GCA_032161985.1). GTDB lineage: Bacteria > Actinomycetota > Actinomycetes > Mycobacteriales > Mycobacteriaceae > Mycobacterium. The sequence goes on along the minus strand of JAVRPX010000814.1, from coordinate 2,208 downwards.
GAGGTCCGTGATGTCAACATGGACTTCTCCTACGGCTCGGCGTTCGCCGAGGACTCCCCCGAGGCCTACGAACGGCTGATTCTCGACATGCTGCTCGGCGAGCCGTCGCTGTTCCCGACCAACGCCGAGGTCGAGTTGTCGTGGGAGATCCTGGATCCCGTGCTGGATTACTGGGCGTCGCATGGCAAGCCTGATACCTACGAAGCAGGGACCTGGGGACCGGCGTCGGCCGACGAGATGATGCACCGCATGGGCCGGGAATGGAGGCGGCCGTGATTGTCGACCTGCCGGACACGACGACCAACGACATCAGCAAGAAGATCACCGACCTCCGCGAGGAGGGTGGCGCGATCACGTTGAGCCGCGTGCTCACGCTCGTGATCTCACTTGACTCCGACGATGCGCTGGAAGACTCCATCGAGGCGGCCAACTTCGCGAGCCGTGAACACCCCTGCCGTGTGATCGTGGTGGTCCATGGCGATCGGAGTGGCGCCGAACCGCGACTGGATGCGCAACTACGGGTCGGCGGTGATGCCGGCGCGGGCGAGGTCGTGGCGCTGCGCTTGCACGGTGAGCTCGCCGACCACGCCAGCAGCGTCGTGCTGCCATTCCTGCTGCCCGACACCCCGGTTGTGGCGTGGTGGCCGAAGGGTGGCCCAGATGTTCCGGCAACGGACCCGCTGGGCCACTTGGCGATTCGCCGGATAACAAACGCGACGGATTGCGCGGATCCACTGGCCGCGATCAAGAGCCGGCTGCAGGGCTACACCGACGGCGACACCGACCTGGCGTGGGCTCGCATCACCTACTGGCGCGCCCTGCTGGCGTCGGCGCTCGATCAGCCGCCCTTCGAGCCGATCAGGTCGGCGCTGGTGTCGGGCCTGCGGGATGAGCCGTCGCTCGACGTCCTCGCGGGCTGGCTGGCCGCCCGGATCGACGGTCCTGTGCAACGCGCAGTGGGCGAACTGAAGGTGGAACTCGTCAGAAGCAGTGAGACCATCACCCTGAAGCGTCCACAGACCGGGGTGACCGCAACGCTGACCCGCACCAGCAGGCCCGAGGCACGGATTCCGTTGGCGCGCAGGGAGGCCAAGGAATGCCTGGCCGAGGACCTGCGCAGGCTGGATGCTGACGAGATCTACCACGAGGCGCTGCAGGGCATCGACAAAGTGCAGTACGTATGAGCACCATCGTCGAGAAGTACGCCGACACCGATGCGTTGGTCGCCGCGACCGGTGATCGGCTGGTCGGTGCCATCACGGACGCGATCGACAAGCGCGGCCAGGCTCAGATCGTGCTGACCGGCGGCGGCACCGGCGTCGGACTCCTGAAACGGGTCGGCGAACGCGGCGAGAAGATCGACTGGTCGAAGGTGCATCTGTACTGGGGCGACGATCGGTTCGTACCAGCCGACGATGACGAGCGCAACGAAAAACAGGCCCGGGAGGCGCTGCTCGACCACATCGACATCCCGGCCGCCAACGTGCATCCGATGTCGCCCAGCGATGGCGAATTCGGCGACGACTTGGACGCAGCGGCGCTGGCCTACGAAAACGTGCTGGCGGCCAACGCCGACGACGGCCAGCCCGCGCCGGACTTCGATGTGCACCTGCTGGGCATGGGCGGGGAAGGCCACATCAACTCGCTGTTTCCCGAGACGCCTGCAGTGCAGGAGAACAGCCGGCTGGTGGTTGGCGTGTCCGACTCCCCCAAACCACCGCCGCGACGAATCACGCTGACGCTGCCCGCGATTCAGCGTTCGCGGGAGGTGTGGCTGGTGGTCTCCGGTGCAGCCAAGGCGGATGCGGTGGCCGCAGCGATCGGCGGCGCCAAGCCCGTCGATGTGCCCGCTGCGGGCGCGGTCGGCCGCGAGGCGACGGTCTGGCTGCTCGACGAGGACGCCGCCTCCAAGCTCTGAGGGCGACTTGTCGGACCCGCGGGGCATAATCGAACGTATGTTCGAGACGCTGGCCGATGAAGATCTCATCGATGTGATGGGCGAGGCGACTCGTGATGAGTCCACGGCGATCGCGCAGCGGTTGGCCGCGGTGGCTGAGTTGTATGTGCGGCGCTCTGGTGAATTGGCCGAGCTTGAGTGGTGTGTGGTGGATGGCTGTGCCGCGGTGGCCGCCGAGGTGTCGGCGGTGCAGAACATCAGCCACTCCCGCGCGGTGGGTCAGGTGCAGTTTGCGTGCGCGTTGCAGCATC
>JAVRPX010000813.1:0-3421 GCA_032161985.1 Mycobacterium sp. | reverse complement strand
ACGTTCGTCAACGAGGCGCTTGCCATGCTCGGCGAGGGTGTCGAGCCGGCCAGCATCGAGCACGCCGGATCACAGGCTGGGTACCCGGCACCGCCGCTGCAGCTGTCCGACGAGCTCAACCTCGAGCTGATGCACAAGATCGCGGTCGCCACCCGCAAGGGTGTCGAGGATGCAGGCGGTAAGTACGAGCCGCATCCGGCCGAGGCGGTCGTCGAGAAGATGATCGAGGCTGGCCGCCCGTCGCGGTTGAAGGGCGCCGGCTTCTACGAGTACGTCGACGGAAAGCGCACCCAGCTGTGGCCGGGCCTGCGCGAGACGTTCAAGTCGGGATCCTCGCAGCCACCGCTGCAGGACATGATCGACCGGATGCTGTTCGCCGAGGCGCTCGAAACGCAGAAGACTCTCGATGAGGGCGTGCTCACGTCGACCGCCGACGCGAACATCGGCTCGATCATGGGCATCGGCTTCCCGCCGTGGACCGGTGGCTCGGCGCAGTACATCGTCGGCTACCAAGGACCGGCAGGTACGGGCAAGGAAGCCTTCGTGGCGCGGGCCAAGGAGCTGGCCGCCAAGTACGGCGACCGCTTCCTGCCGCCGGACTCACTGACCAGCTAGCAGTAGTACGCAAGGCCCCCGACACGCCAGGGCGTTTCGGGGGTTTTTGCTATGCGACCAGTTCTTCGCTGTGCAGCGGATCAGCGAGGGGATTGGCCTGCGGATTGCTCGCCAGCGCGTCCAGCACGACGGACCACACCTGTGGACTCAAGACCACGCCAAGGTGCCCGGCCGGGAGTCCCGGATACAGGTCCTGAAGAACGATGTTGGTCACGGCGTCGCCTTCGAGCAGCTGCTGTGTGTACGGGGTGACGATCTCGTCGTTCTTCGAAATGATCGTGGTGTACAGGACGCCGGGGCGGGTGTCGCCGTTGCCGTACACCTCCTGCTGAAATTCGTTGCCCACCACCTGCTGCTCCAAGGCCGGTCCCAACGCGTTCGCGAACGCGACGATGAGCGGCCCCAGAATCGGCAAGCCCTGCAGGCCGATCAGGCCGCTGGAATCGGTGCCGTGATTACTCGGGGCGATGCCGATGAGCTGCGACACCTTGTCGGCGCCGTCCAGATTGTTGATGTAGTACTCAGGCAGGATCCCGCCGCCCTGCGAATGGCCGATGAGTATCACCTTGGGGGCACCGGTTTCTTCGAGGACCCTGTCCACTTCGGCGGCGAGCTGCTTACCGGACTCCCTGATGTCATCCGTGGCCTGGATCGGGAAATTCGGATCCTGCGTGATATTGCCGTAGTTGAACGTGTAGACCTTGTACCCGGCATTGGCGAGGACCGGCGCACCGACACCCCAGTTCTCTCCCTGAGTGGCGATCGTTCCATTGATCAGAATGATCGGCAGGGGATGCTCGGCGGTGACCTCGATTCTGTCGTCGTTCGCGCCGGGCGGTGGCTTCTGCGGGGTCAGGAAACTCAGTCCGTTGATGACTCCGTAGTTGACCTGGAAGGGTCCTGTGCTTGTGGAACCGGGCGGCGCACCGATCAATGTCCTGCTAACTGCCGCAGCCGAATTGGCCACCGCGGTGGCAAGCGCATACGGCACACCGAGGAAGCTGTGCGGTCCGAAGGCCTGAGCGACGGTGTCGGCCACGGTAAACACCACCGACGCCGCTACCACGCCCACGTCGGATACCAGTCCGGTAATTTGCTGCTGGTTCGGGAGGTGGACCGGCGGTGTGGAGGATTGATCGCTCGACACCGAGGAGGCGGACGGGGCGATGTTCGCGACCACCGCCAGACGGCTGGCGGCCTGCGTTGGCGGTTGTTGACTGGGCGCAGAAGCGCTTTGCTGACTCGTCGCGCCGGTCGCAGTGGGCTGCGGATCGGCCGAGATCGGCTTCGCCGGTTTCGCCGATGCGATGGTCAAGCCGGGTCGGTGCGAGCTGCCCCGCGCGGCTGGCTTCGGCGGGTCGTCGGCGTCCGCATCCGCGGCCGGCACCGGCTTTGACGGCTTGACATCGTCGACCTCGTCGACGGGCGGCTTGCCATCGGTCGTCGTCTCGTCCGCGGTTGGCTTGCTCTCGCTGGGCGACGCTTCGGTGGTGGTGTCGGGCTTGCGATCGGAAGCGTCGGCCGGCGCGGACCGTTTCGGCGGGTCGGCCTTCTCAGCTTTCGGCGCGTCCGCCGAGCTCTCCGAACTCGGTTTACTACCCGAAGGCGACGGATCGTCGGCGTGGGCAACGCCGCTGCCCAACCCGACCACTACCCAGGCTGACAGCAAGAAGGCGGCAACGATCAGCCGCAACCACCAGTGAAGGGTCGACCTGCCGGTATTAAGCAGCCGGCTGCGCTTTGTGGACAATTGCACACCTCTCGCCCGGTAGGCATGCAATGTATCCAGTTTACGGTCGGGGCTGGTTCTGATTGGCGATGTATGCCGCGACAGCGTCCTACTCTTAGCCCATGGCAACGGGGGTGGCCTGCTCGGACTGCGGCACGGACCTGCGGGCCGATGCGAAGTTCTGTGACGAATGTGGTGCACCCGTCTCACATGCCAGTGCCGCCGAATACAAGCAAGTGACCGTGCTGTTCGCCGACGTCGTGCATTCGATGGATATCGCCGCAGCCGTGGGTTCGGAGCGATTGCGCGAGCTCATGTCGGAGTTGTTGGACCGCTTCTCGGTCGTGGTCCAGCGATATGGCGGCACCGTGAACCAATTCACCGGTGACGGCATTATGGCCGTCTTCGGGGCTCCGCGGGCGTTGGAAGACCACGCAAGTCGAGCGTGTCTGGCGGCCTCGGACATTCAGAAGCAGGCCCAAGAGCTCGCAGCGGATGTGCAACGACGAGACGGCATCAACCTCCGGCTGCGGGTGGGGCTGAACTCCGGCGAGGTGATCGCAGGCGAGATTGGTTCTCGCGGACACAGTTACACCACGGTCGGCGACCAGGTCGGCATGGCGCAGCGGATGGAATCCGTCGCGCCGGCAGGCGGGGTGATGCTCAGCGAATCCACCGCCCGACTGGTCGAAGGAGTCGCGGAACTCGGTGAGCCGCAACAGGTGCGGATCAAGGGTGCCGACGTTCCCGTCCCGGCCCGCACACTTCTGTCGATGCGCGTACAGCGCGGCCCGATGGCGTCGCGGGTGTCCACCCTGGTGGGTCGGGAGTGGGAACTGTCCGCGTTGACAGCGATGCTCGATCGCTCAATCGGCGGCCGCGGATGTATCGCGAGTGTGGTGGGCCCGCCTGGCATCGGGAAGAGCAGGCTTGTGGCTGAGATGGCGGCGTTGGCCGAGCGCCGCGGAGTGCCCGTCTATTCGACCTACTGTGAATCACATACCAGTGACGTGCCGTTCCAGACTGCCAACCGGCTGCTGCGCTCGGGATTCGGTGTCGAAGGACTGGATGCCGAGG
>JAVRPX010000812.1:0-5706 GCA_032161985.1 Mycobacterium sp. | reverse complement strand
GATCCTGTTCCTCGCGATGAGCATCATCTGGGGCATCCCGTATCTGATGATCAAGGTCGCCGTCGAGGGCGTATCGGTTCCGGTGCTGGTATTCGCCCGGGTCGCGGTCGGCGCGGCGGTGCTGCTGCCGCTGGCCTTCTCTCGGCAGACCCTGACGATCGTCCGCACCCACTGGAAGGCCCTACTGGGGTTCGCGTTCTTCGAGATAATCGCCGCGTGGTGGCTGCTCTCAGACGCGGAGCGCCATCTGACCAGTTCGATGACCGGTCTACTCATCGCTGCAGCACCCATCATCGCCGCGATCCTCGACCGCTTCACCGGCGGTGAGCGAGTGGGTTACAAACGCATCCTCGGCCTGTCGATCGGCATCTGCGGGGTCGCGGTGCTGGCCGGCCCGCACATCGGCGGAAGCACTTGGCCGATCGTTGAGGTGCTGCTGGTGGCGACGTGCTACGCGATCGCGCCGCTGATCGCTGCGCGATACCTGGCCGACGTCCCGGCGCTGCCGATGACGGCGGTGTGCCTCGGGTTCGCCGCGCTGGTATACGCCGCTCCCGCGGCGGCGACGTGGCCGACCGAGATGCCCTCCACCCAAGTGCTTTTGGCGTTGGGCGGGCTGGCCGTGATCTGCACGGCGCTGGCGTTCATCGTGTTCTTCGCGCTGATCCGTGAAGTCGGTGCCGCCCGCGCGCTGGTGTTCACCTACATCAACCCGGCAGTGGCGTTGGCGGCCGGGGTGATCGTGTTGCACGAGCCGTTGACGCCGTGGAACGTCGCCGCGCTGGCGCTCATTCTCGCGGGTTGCGTGCTGGCGACCCGAAGGCACACGGAACGGGCCCCCGACATCGCCACGGAGCCGACAACGGTTGCGCCGCGGTGACTTTGCGCTGCTGCGCCTTCAGACGTTGAATCCCAGCGACGCGACAATGGTGTGGTCGTACAAGCCGAGCGGAACGCTTGCAACCACTCTGCACGCGCACACCAACAAGGGTGGGCGTGGGCCACCCAGTCAGATCCAGGCCGATCTTAGTTTCGACGCGTTCGCCAACGCCGTCACCCGTTAGCCATACCTCGGTACCCGCTCAAATCGAAGTTGCCACGCAACTTGCCCATACCTCACCAGTATTGGCACGGATTCCGGAAAAGCGTTGCGTGGCTCCACCATGACCCGCATGAAGCGATTGACTACGTCCTAAAAGGGGAATCATTCGATTTTGCTGAAGCGGCGAGAGTGCCCGGTTTAACATTGGCCAATAGCTCAGCCATCGCCAAGGAATCGGGTGGTCCATGACCGAACGCATTGCGGACGATCGACAGCCCATACCACCCGTCGACACCGACACCGGTCCCCCGTTCATCCTTCGTGGGCGAATCGTTACCATGGCGAGAGACGGCGTCATCAACGACGGCCTGCTGTTGATCGAGGGCGGTTTCATCAGGCGAGTGTTGCGCCACCCAGATCCCATACCAGACAGCTTCAAAAAGGTGCCGGTTACAGACACGGGATCGACGCTCTTTCCAGGGTTGATCGATCTTCACGGTCACCGCGGCTACAACATCTGCACGCTGTGGAACGTGCCCGAGCTCTACGCGAACCGCAACGAATGGGACTCCGAGGCGTCATATTCCTCGAACGTGAAGCAGCCCGCGTATGCGATCTCACAACATCCGCCGACCGCACGGGCGATGGTGCGGTACGTCGAAGCGAAGGCGATTATGCAGGGCACTTGCGCTGGGCAGGGCACCTTTATCAGGGGATTAAACACTAACGACATGAGGCTGCGGGGCGCCATGCGGAACGTCGAAGAGACCAACGACCCCCGCCTTCCAGAAGCCGGCTCCATGGTCCCCGACTTGGCCATCAACAGCCAGCAGAAACGGGCGGATTTCGAAGCCAGCTTGGCGAACCGGCAAGCATACTTTTATCACCTGTCCGAAGGCGTTGATGCGCAGACCCGCGAGCGATTCATAGAGCTCGAAACCCATGACCTGCTCAGCAGTTCTCTGGTCGGCATACATGGCCTTGCCCTTGAGGAGCAGGACTACGTCAGGTTGAAGAGCGCCGGCGCGAAGATCGTGTGGTCTCCATACAGCAACTACCTGCTGTACGGCGAGACACTTTCGCTTGCCCAGGTTCTCGCGTCGGGTGTGCCCATCTCGCTGGGATGCGATTGGTCCCCAACCGGCAGTAAAGGACTTCTGGAAGAACTCAAAGTCGCTCGCATCACCGCCGACGAGCAGAACGCTCCGCTGACCGACGAGGACCTCGTTCGTATGGTCACCACAACACCCGCGTACACGTTGGGGTGGGACCACCTGGTCGGCTCGATACAGCCCAACCGGCTTGCCGACATAGTCGCGATCGACGGCATCCAAGGAAACCCCTATACGCAACTGATCCAGGCACGTGAGCCCGACGTCCAACTCGTCGCCATCCACGGGATCGGACGTTATGGGAACCAGGAGATCCTTTCCCAGACCATCCCGTCGATCCGTCCGCCCGACGCGTCGGTTGAATCCTGCGAGGTGGCAGGCGTCTCGAAAGCGTTCTATCTCTATTCGGGAAATTCGGTCATCAACGACGTATCGGTCGGCGCCGCAAGGAAGGTACTGACTGATGCGCTGGCCGATCTATACCACTTCAAAGAGCAGGAGGCGGTGGCCGGCCTCGCTCCGATGGATGCCGCCGACGCGTTCATCGTGGTACTCGACGAGATGTCGCCGGATTCGGAAGCCGCAAACGATGACGCGCCGGGCATCGTCCCGCTCGCACCGCCTATGGCCGAGTCGATCCTCCTCGACTCAATGTTCGTCGACGAGCAGCACATTGACGCCATCCGCGCGCAAAGGAATGTTCCTCCGTCGATCACGGCGAACCTGCTTGCTTCCTATGGAGTTGCTTGACACAACGCTGTCATTTTTCACTGACTTCGTCCTGATACTTCTTCGTCATGTGGTCGATCGCCTGAAGCTGCGTCTGTGCAAGGTCGTCCCGTACTTCGCTGGCACGCTTCGCTGCGTCCAGTGTCGGCTGCGCAAGCCCCTGGAAGTGGGGCATGACCTCGGCGGCGAACAGTTCGGCGGACCGCTTCGTCGCCGCCGGGTTCGCCCACTCGTGGCCCATCTGCAAAAAGCAGCCAAACCCGCCGGACTGATCCCACAGCCGCTGCACCTGAGCGCGCGCCTGTTCGGGCGTGCCGATCACACCGGCTCCCGCATCGTTGATGATGTTGATCATCTCGTCGACCTGATCGCCCGGGATGGTCATCTGCGGGAACGCGGCCACCTTCTGGAAGTACCGGAACCACGGCTCGATGCCGAATCGCACGTCGGCGCGGGCCTGTTCCTCGGTTTCGGCAATATGCATCGGCCCGACCAGTGTCCAGTTGTTGCGGTCGACCTGTGTGCCGAATGCAGCGGCCCGCTCTTCGACGATGCCCCAGTGGTAGGCGAGCGCGTCGAAGCCCTCGATGATCAGCGTGGCACCGATCGAGAGCAGGCCGATGCCATGCTTGCCTGCCAACCGTGCACCCGTCGGCGACGCGACCGCCGCGACGGCCAACGGAATCCCTGCGTCTGAGTACGGTGCGAGTTGCAGCTGCGCGTCGAACAATTCGTGCGTGGGAGTTTTCGCGGACACGGTCTCCCCCGCCAGCAGACGGACGACGATGTCGAGGTTGGTCTCGAGGAGTTCGCGGGTGTCGGTGGGAGTCAGGCCGATCATCGCGGAATCGCTTGGCAGCGAGCCCGGCCCCATGCCGCCGATGATGCGACCGTGGGTGAGGTGATCGAGCAACATCAAGCGGTCGGCAACCCACAGCGGGTTGTGGTACGAGAGCGAGATGACACCCGTGCCGAAACGGATTCTCTTCGCGCGTTCGGCGGCTGCGGCGATGAAGATCTCGGGTGAGCTGATGATCTCGCTACCCGCAGAGTGGTGCTCGCCGTACCAAATCTCGTCGAAACCCAGCGCGTCGAGGTGTTCGGCGAATTCGAGGTCTCGCTGCAACGCCAACGTCGGGTTGGTACCCGCACGGTGAAACGGGGCGATGAAGTATCCGAACCTCAGCATGGCCATCAGCGTCTCCTTGCGCTCGCGATACTTCGGACCATAACGCGGGCGTCATCATTTGATGACGCGATCAAAAGAGCCGCAGTTGGGTGATTGCCGTGCGACAGTTCCCCGATGGCGGGAAGCGTCGCCGTAATCGGTGCAGGACCTGGCGGCCTGGCTGCGGGGCGTTGGCTGCTGTCGCAGGGATTCGAGCCGACGATCTTCGAGCAGGCTCCGATGCTGGGCGGCCAGTGGACCGGCCTGCCTGACCTGAGTGGTGTGTGGCCGACGATGCACACCAACACCAGCGGCATCACGACAGCGTTCAGCGACCTCGAGCCCGAGAACGACCTCGTCTACCCGCCGGCTCGCGACATCCTCGACTACCTGCATCGCTACGCCGAGACGTTCGGCCTCATGTCACGCATCCGGTTCGGCACTCGTGTCGAGCTCCTCAGCCGAGACGACGCCGGCTGGCTCGTCGCCCATACCGGCACGACCGAGTGTTTCGACAAAGTGGTGGTGGCGACCGGCAGGTTCCAATCCCCTGTCATCCCACCCGTTCCCGGGCTCGACACCTTCGCCGGCTCGGCGGGAGTGATCTCCACCTATCAGTACAGGGGGCTCGAGCCTTACTGCGGCAAGCGTGTTCTCGTCGCAGGCGGCGCGATCAGCGCCCTGGAGATCGCCGCCGAACTCGCCCAGCTCGGCGCCACCCGTGTCGTCGTCACCCAGCGGCGGCAGCGCTACGTGCTGCCGAAGTTCGCCGCTGGCGTGCCCTCCGGCCATCGGATTTACACACGATACGGGACCATCGCGAATGAGCGCCTCCCCGCAGCGGAGGTCGACCGGCAACTCAAGGAGATCGTTGTCGAGGCGGGCGGAAGCCCCCAGCAGTACGGTGCGCCCGCGCCCGTCCCTTCGCTCTTCGCCGCAGGTGTCACGCTGAGCCAGCACTACTTACCGCTCGTGGCGGAGGGCCTGATCACGGTGCGACCGTGGATCGAGTCCATTACGGACGCGACCGTGACCTTCGCCGACGGGAACGCCGAGGTGTTCGACGGAATTGTTTTCGGCACCGGGTTCGACCTGCACCTGCCGTTTCTGAGCGAGGACATTCGCGCAATCGTTGACCTCGACGCAGTGCACCTGGACGCAGACCGCTACACCTTCCATCCCGACCTGCCCGGCCTCGCGTTTGTGGGCATGTGGGATCAGTCTGGCGGATACTTTGTGCCGCTTGAGTTGCAGGCGAGGTGGATCGCCTACACGTGGGGTGGCGCGATCCCGGCGACGAGCGAAGCCGTCCAGCGGTCGTCCATCGATGCGTATCGCTCACGGCGCGGGATGTCGCAGAGAACCCGGATGAACCTCGTTGCTCTGACCTTCGCGAGAGCTGCGGGTGTCGAGCCGAACCTGCGCAATTGGCCAAAGCTGCGCCGCGCCTTGCTGTTCGGCCCACTCACGCCGAGTTGTTTCCGGCTCGAGGGCCCAGACGCGCTTCCCGATGCTCCGGCCCGGTTCGCTCGCGATGCCGCCGCGTTCGGCGCAATCGCATCGAATGACCTGACGGACCGCGAACAGAATTACTGGTCGCTGGTGCAAGACGCCATGGCGGACGAGCTCAGACCCGAGGAACCTTCCAGCTAAGG
>JAVRPX010000811.1:0-6192 GCA_032161985.1 Mycobacterium sp. | reverse complement strand
TGCGACCAGGTCATGTCGTTACCGCCGGGCCGAGTGAACGTGCCGACAGTGTGGGAGGCAGCTGACCTGATCGATCGCATAGAGAAACGTCTGCTCAACCATCACGGGGTCAGCCCCCGCGGCACCGCTCGACTACGCCGCCTCATCGCCGACTGGTCGGGTCCGCTGCGCCGCCACGGCAGTGGCAGTCTGTGCGTAGAACTGCGAGCGGTGCTGACTGCGCTATGAATCGACGAGCCCTACAGAAATCGCGTTGACCTGCGGAGATACTGAGTCTGATGATCCGAAACGCAGGGAAAGTACCCGAAATGGACCCGCGGTTACGCGACAGCTGTTTACGGCGTCAAAACCGAAGACCCCCGTCGCCTCGACTGTGCCGATGCGAGGGATCAGCTCGACGAATGAGTCCCGGGGTCGAGGCAGAGACCTGGCCGGGGCCCAGCAGCGTCGGTCGGGGTGCGCGGCCACCGGGCCGAGCCCAGTTAAGTTGGCGAAATTCGCGGCCCAGCTGTGGCAGTTTGTAGGCTCTCGGGCATGCCGTTGAACAACGGTGAGGTCTTCGCCGGCTACGTGATTCAGAGATTGCTCGGCTCTGGTGGAATGGGCGAGGTTTACCTCGCCCAGCATCCTCGTCTACCCCGTCAAGACGCGCTCAAGATCTTGTCGACGGCCTCAACGGCCGACAGGGAGTTTCGGGCCAGATTCATTCGCGAAGCCGAATTGGCCTCTACGCTCCGGAACCCACACATAGTCGGCGTTCTCGATCGTGGTGAGTTCAACGGCCAACTCTGGATCTCGATGGACTACGTGGCCGGCGCTGACGCAGGTCGAATGATCCGAGAGTCTTACTCACGCGGCATGCCAGACCAAGACGTCTCGGAAATCGTGGCAGCGGTGGCCGATGCGCTCGACTTCGGTCATGAGCGCCGTCTGCTCCATCGTGACGTCAAGCCTGAGAACATCCTCGTGACCGCATCTGATGGCCATCGGCGCAGGGTGCTCTTAACCGACTTCGGCATCGCTCGCCGGATCGATGACGTCAGCAACCTCACTGACGACAACGTCGCGGTGGGAACTATCAGCTACATCGCCCCCGAGCAACTCTTAGGCAAACCGCTCGATGGCCGGGCGGACCAATATGCGTTGGCCGCCACCACTTTTCACCTATTGACTGGTGCGCCACCTTTTCAGGACTCGAATCGCGCTGTCGTCATCAGCCACCATCTAGGTACCCCACCGCCGCGAATATCGGACCGCCGACCCGATCTCACGCACCTCGACGCCGTGCTGGCACGGGCGCTGGCCAAAGACCCCAACGAGCGCTACCCGAGTTGCCTCGACTTTGCCCGAGCCCTCGCGCAGCACAGTCCACGCCGCGACGTCGCTCCACCGCATCCGCAATCCGATTCGCGGACGACGGGATCGGCCCGCACCGAGGACCTTGGTTCGGAAGGCCGTCCACCGACGCAGCGTCTCGAGCGTTTGGTCGTTCATGGGACAGCACGCGGCGTCAAGCAAAGCGCGGTCGGTGCTCAAGATCAGCTCGAGACGTTGTCGTTCCAATTGGTGCCCTATGACCCGATCGACAACCTGCCTGCTCCCATTCCGGTGGCGATACACACACAACTCGGAGCGGGTCAGCTTGCAGACGGCGACGAAGTCGAGGTCAGTGGCGTCTGGGACGGCGCCACCCTCGACGCCGACCAAATCTTCACCTTCTCAGAAGGCGCTCGGCCGAAAGGACGATCGTCCCCACCCCGCGCCAGATCGCCGCGGGAGAAGGCAGCGAAAGCCAGAGGGGGCCGGACGGCAGCACTCGTCGCGCTTGTCGGTGTCATCGTGTTGGCGGCGGCTGCCGTCGTGTGGTTCACCGACGGATTCGGCCTCTGGACTCGCCCCGGGCCAGTCATCAAGCCAGTGAGTGCAACCGTTTTCTCACCCAACGGTGCCCCCGACAATCCGCAGGACGCCGACTTGGCGATCGATGGCAACCCAGACACGGGGTGGTCGACCGTCACTTATAAGGACCCCGTCCCGTTCCCGAATTTCATCGAGGGAATGGGTCTGTTGCTGCACCTGTCCGAACCGACTGCACTGAGCGCCGTCACGATCGATGTGTCCAGCACGGGAACAGAAGTACAGATCCGCTCGTCGCCCACCGAAACCCCTGCCAAGTTGGCCGACACCACCGAGCTGACCTCAACCACGCCACTTCAGCCGGGTCACAACCGCATAGCAGTGCATGACCGGACAAAAACGTCCAATGTGCTGGTGTGGATCACCACCTTGGGCACGACCAATGGCGAGAGCCGGACGGAAATCTCCGAAATCACGCTGCAGGCGGCAGCGTAGGGCGGCCTTCCGCCCCGGCTACCACGGCGATGATTGCGTCGTGTGACCAGTGGCTCGCCCCTTCCGCCATGACCGCGTCAACAAGATAAAGACGACAATCGCCTGAAACCTCTGCCGCCACCGTCGGTCTCGGCGAGTACGGTGTGCCCCCTGGCCTGCTGCTCCGTCACGAACTAGACCTTCGGGACGAAGCGGCCGTCGATGGCGGTCCATCCGCCGTCGACTAACTGCAGCGTGCCGGTCACGTATGTGGATGCGTCCGATGCAAGGAACAGGATCGCGCCGACGATCTCGTCCGGCTTGGCCCATCGCTTCAACGCGGTCTTGTCTGCGTAGGCGCCGTACCACTCGGGATCGGACTTAATCTGCTCCGTCAGAGGTGTCTCGAACGGACCGGGTGCCACGGCGTTCACACGCACACCCGACGGTCCGAGTTCGGCCGCCAGGGCCTTAGTTAATTGCAGCACACCACCTTTCGCGGCGGCGTACAGGCCCTGACCCGGCTCGACGACCAGCGCGCGGAAGCTGGAGAAATTGATGATGCTGCCCTTGCCGCGGGCGACAAGCCCCGGTCCGAACGCCTTGGCGAGCCGGTACGTACCTTTGAGGCTGACGTCGATGACCCGGTCGAACTCGTCGTCGGTGGTGTTGAGTAACTGCTTGCGCACGTTGATCCCGGGTGTGGCCACAAGAACTTCGGTGTCGGGATGTGCGGCCGCCAGCGCGACGACGGATTCGCTGTCGGTGACGTCGACTTCCACGGATTCGGGTTCGTAGCCGTGCGCTTCGATCGCGGCGACGGTGTCCTTCAGACCGTCCACGTTGACATCGGAGACCACAAGGTTCGCGCCGTACTGCGCCAGCGCGATGCTGGCGGCCCGTCCCAGCCCGCTCCCGCCACCGACTACGACAACCTTGCGGCCGTCGAGCCGGAACAGGGACGTGTAGTCGATCGAATCAAACACGTTCTTCGGTCTCCCGTCAGGTCGACGCAGTAGCGGTGCCACGCAGAATCTGGATGAGGGAGGAGTCGTCGGCGCGTCCGAGGCCGGCGCGGCGGCCGGCGAGGAACAGCTGCTCAGCTGCGCACGCCAGCGGGGTGGGGTATGACTTCGTGCGGGCCGCAGCGGTGACCAGACCCATATCCTTGACGAAAATGTCCGTGGCGGAACGGATTTCGTTGTTTGGATTGTCGATCATTCGGGCACCGCGATCGTCGAGCATAAACGATGCGGCGGCGCCGTGCCGGAGCACTTCCCACGTATCACCGGCGTCGAGGCCGAGCGCCTCGGCGTAGGCGAGGGCTTCTGCGGCGACCGCGACATGCACTCCGCACAGCAGCTGGTTTACGAGTTTGACCTTCTGCCCTTCCCCGGGTTCCGTACCGACGACGGGGGCGTTGCGGGCCATCACGTCCAGCAAGGGCTGCACCGCAGCGAGCGCGGTCTCCGAGCCGCTCACCATGATCAGCAGATCCCCTTGCCCGGCCCGGGCGGCACCACCGGACACCGGAGCGTCGACGAGCTGCACGCCGGTCACCGCCAGGCGCTGGGCCCAGTCCTCGACAGCTGCTGGTCCGACGGTGGCCATCAGCAGCACAGCGCTGCCCGGTTTGAGTGCCGCGGCGGCCTTACCGTCGCCGTAGAGCACCGATTCGGCCTGCTCGGCCGTCGCGACCATCAGCACAAGCACATCGGCATCGACCGCCGCGTCACTAATGGTGGCCGCGGGTTTGACGCCGTCGCCTGCTAGGGCCGTTGCTTTCTGCGGGTCGATATCGAAGGCCGTGACCGCGTGTCCGGCCTTGGCGACAAACGATGCCATGGGAGAACCCATGGCTCCCAGTCCGATCCATCCGACATTGGTCATATCTGCTGTTTCCTTCTGCGAGTGGTGGATTGAGCGAGTTGATCGGACAGAGTCATCGGCGTCCGGCGAAGAGGTCGACGACGTCGGCGAGGGTGTTGTCGTCGCCGACGTTGCCGGCGAACACCACATAGGGAGTGCCGACAGCTTCGGGCGCCGCCTCGATGGGGCGGAATACCGACACCATGCCGGGGAACAGTTGGCCGATGACTTCTGCGCGACGGATGCCGAGGCCGCGGACCGCGACGTCGTGAGAGGTGATTCCGCCCTTGGCGACGACCCACGCCGGGTGCGCGGCGAGCGCGGCCCGGACGACTTCGATGACCGCTGTCGAGACGGTGCGGGAGATCGCCAGGCTGTCGTCGGCGTCGCCGCCACGTAGCAGAGTGCGACTGGTGAACAGCAGCACATCGGAGGTGGCGAGTGCCTCGATCACCTGCCGGCCGATCTCGGCGACGTGGGCGTCGCGCCGGTCGGGGTCGATCAGCGTGGGCACGTGCAGTTCGGTTTCGGTCATTCCGCCGCGTTCCTGCGCCTTGACGACTTGCCTGCTCGTAAGGCCGACATGCGAGCCGACGACGACCAGGCCGTGGCCAACGGGGTTGCCGCCGGGCCAGATCTGTTCTGCGGCAAGCGGTTCTTGTGGTTCCAGGCCCGCCAATGCCCGGACGAACGACGGCCCCGAACGGTACCCGAAGCTGCGTCCGTGTTCCTCCACCTCCAGCAATCCGAGGACGACGATTTCCAGGTCGGCGTAATCGGTTGCATTGACCACGACGAACGCGCCGCTGGTTACCCCGTCCAGGATCTCGGCGACCCTGGTCGGCCCGCCGAGCCTGATATCGGCCAGCGTGATGCTGTGCACCTCGTCGGCGGTGATGGTGCCGCCGCTCTTCTCGGCAATGAAGTCCCGCAAGTTCGAGGACTTGTAACCGAACGTCGCGTCCTGGGCGAATTCGGTCTCCCCGGCTGGGGTGAGTTTCCCGGACACGTTGGCCCAGTGGATGTCACCCGCAGTGAAACGGCCAGCCTCGAAGTAGGAGGGAATCAGCAAGACGCCGTCGAATCCGGCGCCGGTCACGCGGCGGCGGCTAGCGTCGATGGCCCGGATCTCGGCGATGATGTGGCCGCGCAAGGTGGAATCACCGCGGCTGATGACTTCTATGGGGCCGCCGAAACTCTGGCCAAGTGCGAACAGACTGGCGGACACGCTGGTGTTCATTTCGATAGCGGTGTCCTCTGACAAGCTGCGTGTGTTGGTCAGGATGAAGCAGGTGGATCCTGGCTCCGCGAGGCCCGCGGCGTACTCGTCGGCTTCGAAAACAGTGACGACGCTGACGTCGTGCACGGTCTGCGAGCCGGTGGGGTCGTCGTCGAGCACAGCGATACGGCGACCGGCGGCGGCGTTGACAGCCCGGATACGTTCCCGCGCACCGGGTTCGTGCCGCACCGGCGGGGCGTTGGCGAGCACTTCCTCGGCCGACGGGTATTTGGTGTCAATGCTCTTCGCGATCATCCGAACTCCTCGGGTTGGGTGAAAGAGTCACGAGATCTGAAGTCCGCCGTTGACGTCGTAGGTCGCCGCAGTGATGTAGCCGGCGTCCTCGCCCATCAGGAAGGTCAGCAGGGCGGCAACGTCCTCGACGGTGCCGACCCGGCCCAGCGGGATGTCCGCGCTCATCTGCGCCTTGCGCTCGTCGGTCAGTGTGCCGCCCATGATTTCGGTGTCGATCGGCCCCGGGGCCACTGTATTCACGGTGATGTTGTGCGGACCCATCTCCCGGGCCAGGGCCCGTGAGAACCCGATCACGGCAGCCTTCGACGCGCTGTACGGCACCTTCGAATAGGTCCCGCCACCACGCTGCGCGGAGATGGAGGAAACGCTGACGATGCGGCCGATCTCGGCGGCGATCATCGACGGCAGTACACGTTGCGTGACCAGAAATGTGCCGCGCATGTTGACGTTGAACACCC
>JAVRPX010000810.1:0-5309 GCA_032161985.1 Mycobacterium sp. | reverse complement strand
TCGACGTAGTTCACGGTCTTGAGCACCAGGAACAGCGTCTTGTCGTAGCGCTCCAGCTTCGGCCGCTGGTGGGCGTGAACGGCGTCCTCGACGGCCAGTTCGTGCAGACCGAATACGTCCGCCACCGCTTGCATCTGATGCCCATCGGGTTCATGCAGGCCGATCCAGACAAACGCCTCTTTGCCTTCGCGTTCCAGCTCGTGCACCATGTTCAGCGCGGCGGCGTGGGTGTACTTACCGGGCGAACGCTGGCCGTCGACGTAGATTCCGCAGTCGACCATTGCCCGCGCGACGGGAATGTGAATGGGCTTCGCGTCCGGGCGGCCCTTGGGGCGTGCGACCGGTCGAAGTGATGGAGGTAATGCGCGAAACGATGGCATCTCGAACCTCCATTCACGGCCAGGCCATTCGCGAGAAGGCCCTGGTAAATGCTACGCGTCGGACCGGAGAATTCGGACAGGCGTGCGTGCGCTAGTTTCGACCCCAAACCAACTCTGTCCAAGGAGCATCTGACGTGAGCACAACTCCCCTCAAGGTCGCCGTCACCGGTGCCGCAGGCCAGATCGGCTACAGCCTGTTGTTCCGCCTCGCGAGCGGCTCGCTGCTGGGCCCCGATCGCCCGATCGAACTTCGTCTGCTCGAGATCGAGCCGGCCCTGAAGGCGCTCGAGGGTGTCGTGATGGAACTGGACGACTGCGCGTTCCCGCTGCTGGCCGGCGTCGAGATCGGCGCGGACGCCACCAAGATCTTCAACGGCGTGAACCTGGCCCTGCTGGTCGGCGCGCGTCCGCGCGGCCCCGGCATGGAGCGCGGCGACCTGCTCGAGGCCAACGGCGCGATCTTCACCGCCCAGGGCAAGGCTCTCAACGAGGTTGCCGCCGACGATGTCCGCATCGGCGTGACTGGTAACCCCGCCAACACCAACGCGCTGATCGCGCTGAGCAACGCGCCCGACATCCCGCGCGAGCGGTTCTCCGCGCTGACCCGCCTCGACCACAACCGGGCCATCTCGCAGTTGGCCAAGAAGACCGGCGCCGCCGTCACCGACATCAAGAAGATCACGATCTGGGGCAACCACTCGGCCACCCAGTACCCCGACATCTTCCACGCCGAGGTCGGCGGCAAGAACGCGGCCGAGGTGGTCAACGACCAGGCGTGGATCGAGAACGACTTCATCCCGACCGTCGCCAAGCGCGGCGCGGCGATCATCGACGCGCGCGGCGCCTCCTCGGCCGCATCGGCCGCGTCGGCGACCACCGACGCCGCCAGGGACTGGCTGCTCGGCAGCCCCAAGGACGACTGGGTGTCGATGGCCGTCCTCTCCGACGGCAGCTACGGCGTGCCGGAGGGCCTGATCTCCTCGTTCCCGGTGACCACCAAGAACGGCGACTGGTCGATCGTGCAGGGACTGGAGATCGACGACTTCTCTCGCGGCCGCATCGACAAGTCGACCGCCGAGCTCGCCGACGAGCGCAAAGCCGTCACCGACCTGGGACTTATCTGAAACAGAGTCGATTAGGTTACCTACGAGTTCGTCAGTAACGTGATTCGCGTGGCGGATATTGCAGAAAACCCGCAGGTCGTCATCTCGGATGAAGAGATCTTCGAGGCCCACGTAGCCGGCAAGTTGTCCGTCGAACTGAAGTCCCCAATGGACACCCAGCGCGCGTTGTCGATCGCCTACACACCTGGCGTCGCGCAGGTCAGCCGCGCGATCGCCGCCGATCACACGCTGGCCGCCCGATACACCTGGGCCAACCGGCTGGTGGCGGTGGTCAGCGACGGCACGGCGGTGCTCGGCCTCGGCGACATCGGTCCTGCGGCGTCGTTGCCCGTCATGGAGGGCAAGTGCGCGCTGTTCAAGGCGTACGGCGATCTGGACGCGATCCCAATCGTGTTGGACACCAAGGATCCCGACGAGATCGTGGAGACACTGGTGCGTCTGCGGCCGACGTTCGGTGCAGTGAATCTCGAAGACATCTCGGCGCCGCGATGCTTCGAGATCGAGCGGCGCCTGATCGAGGCGCTCGACTGCCCGGTGATGCACGACGATCAGCACGGCACCGCGATCGTCGTGCTCGCCGCGATGATGGGCGCCACCAAGGTGCTCAACCGTGACATGGCCTCCCTGCGCGTGGTGATCTCAGGTGTCGGCGCGGCAGGCATGGCGTGCGCGAACATCCTTCTGGCCGCGGGTGTTTCGGATATGACGGTGCTGGACTCCCGTGGCATCCTGCATCCGCACCGCGAGGATCTGACAACGGTGAAGTTCGATCTGGCGCAGCGCACCAATCCCGACGGCCTTTCCGGCGGCCTGATCGAGGCGCTCAAGGGCGCCGATGTGTTCCTCGGGCTGTCCGGCGGCATCGCGCCAGAAGAGCTGATCGCAACGATGGCGCCGGATGGCATCGTATTCGCGCTGTCGAACCCGGACCCGGAGATTCATCCGGAGATCGCGGCCCGCCACGCCGCTGTCGTCGCGACGGGGCGCAGCGACTACTTGAACCAGATCAATAACGTGCTTGCGTTCCCTGGTGTGTTCCGCGGCGCGCTTGACGCCGGTGCACACCGCATCACCGAGAAGATGAAGGTGGCGGCCGCCGAAGCGATCTTCGGGGTTGTCGGCGACGACCTTTCGGCCGAATACATCGTGCCTAGCCCCCTTGATCCGCGGGTCGGCCCTGCGGTCGCGTCGGCAGTGGCTGCGTCGGCTGAGATCTGATCGGCCCAATGCGGTTACGCCGGTTAGCACTGGCGATCCTCGCGCTGATCGCAATAGTTGCGGCCGGTTGCGGCGGCCACGCCGGCGCACCGTCGGTGGCCGTCGGGTCCACATCCGATCCCGAGTCGACGTTGGTGGCGCACCTGTATGCGGCGGCGCTGCGGTTCTACGGCAGCCCGGCGCATGTGAAGTCGGTGCCGGATCCGGTGAGCGAGTTGGATTCCGGCGCGGTCCGCGTCGTGCCTGGGTTCACCGGCCGACTGCTGGAGAGGTTCGACCCCGACGCCACCGCACGGTCGGACACGCAGGTGTACCGCGCGATGGTGTCCGCGCTGCCCGAAGGTGTCGCCGCGGGCGACTACACGATATCCGCAGAAGACAAGCCCGCGATCGCGGTGACCGAGCGGACCGCCGACGCGTGGGGTGGGCGTGACGTGACCGCGGCGGCCCGCAACTGCGCGAAGGTCATGGCCGGAGCACTGGCCGGCGCGCCCCCGCCGTCGAAGGTGGGATCGTGCGCGATGCCCAAGCCACGCGAATTCCCGCACGATGCAACGCTTTTCGCCGCCCTGCGGGCGGGACAGATCAATGCGGCGTGGACGACGGCCGCGACGCCGAACATCCCGTCCGAGCTGGTGGTGCTCTCAGATAAGACTGCGTTGGTCCGGGCCGAGAACCTCGTGCCGCTGTACCGGCGCAACGAGCTGAATGAGCAGCAGGTGCTGGCTCTCAACGAGGTGGCAGGCGTGCTCGACACCGGGTCGTTGGCCGATATGCGCCGCCAAGTCGCCGAGGGCAAGGAACCAGGACTGGTGGCCGACGCCTGGCTCGACGCCCACCCGCTCGGCCGATAACCCGCGACTGTGCGTGTCTGTACGCCGACACGCCGCGAAGTGTGTGCATTTCGTGCACGCTCGCGGCCGCCGAGCGGCCCACATTCGCGGCCCTTACCCACGCAGTTCTTAACGGCTTGTTGACGGCGAATCTGGTTGACGGTGACCGGTTGTGAGCCTTTACTGGATTTAGGCGCGTCGGGCGGACCGGCGCGTCGGACCGTGTTTGAAAGCGAGGTGAGCGGCACATGCCGGACGACAGTATCGCGCAGGATGGGGCTGTTCCCTTGCGGATCGGTCACTTGGCGTAACGTCAGTCCCGCTAGTGGTGGTCAGTTCGGACCACTGGATTTGTCTGGTTTGTGCACGCGTCATCCCGAGTGGGATGGGAGTGCGGCATGCTGTCAACGGTGCTGGGCCCGATCAAGGGCGACCGTAAGAAACTTCGTGCGCATCGGCAGCACGACACCGATGGTGCACTGGTCTGTTGTTGGGGGCCTGAGCATTTGGCGGCTCTGGAAGATCCGCCGAAGGCCGCGTAATCGCCCCACCACCAGTAGATCAGTGAGCCATCGAAGAATTGGAGTGTCACTATGACTCCGTTGTCGAAGAAATCCCGCCCCGCGCGTCCGTCGCCCAACATGGAACGTGATGCGATCTGGTTCACAGTCGGGCTGTACCTGTTGATCTGCGCGGGCCTGCTGGGTGTGCACTATTCCCAACCGCAACATCCGGCGGGTTCATCCTCTGGCTCCGTCGTTCACCAAGAGCGGTAACAGCGGTGATCGACGATAGCCTGGACACCACCCCGGTTGGTCTTGACACCAAGATCGCGGATTTCGATCGGGTGCTGCGGCGGCATTGGATTCAATTGCCCGCAACGGATTCGACGCGAGCCGCCGAGCTGCGAGAGACGCTAGGGGTCGACTTCACGGCTGCGCAGGGGAGGGTATGGGAGACAGACGATTTCCTGTATCTCTCGGTCATAGTCAACTTCAGCCGCGCCGGCAAGATCGAACGCGAAGCCATCATGTTCGCGCTCGGCCGCGACTATCTCGTCACACGGCAACCGGGCGAACGATTCGCACCCTTCGACAAGGCGATCGCCAAGATGCGCCGCCATCCCGAGTTGGTCGAAAGTCCGCACGGCATCATGTACGCGTTGTTGTGGGCGCTTAATGAGGCATCCGAACGGGTCATCGACATCGCCAGCGGTGCATTGGAGGCGATGAACGACGAAATCGAAATGGCGACAAATGGATACGACGAGCGCGGCCACGAGATTGGCGTCGCCGAGATGCGCGATGTGACGTCGCGCATGAACGAAACCGAACAGATCGTATCCAGAACACAGGAAACGCAGCTTATGTTGGCCAGGGCTGCGCGGCATCTGATGGCCGATAACCCCGGGCACACCAGCGACCTCGACGACTTGATTGGAATCTTGATCGCCGACATCGACGGCGTCAAGCAGCACGCCGGGTTTGAACACGACCAGATCCGCTATCTGCAGCAGTCAGTGATGACGTGGCTGAATGTCAAGCAGAACCAGATCGTAAAGGTTTTCACGATTATCACTGCGGTGTTCCTGCCGCCGACGCTGATAGCCACGTTTTACGGGATGAACTTCACTTGGATGCCCGAACTAGATTGGCAACAAGGCTTTTTGGTGACGACGTTGATGACGCTGGTCGCCGCCCTGATCCCGCTGGCGTACATCAAGCACAAAGGTTGGCTGCGATAGAGCGGGGCCG
>JAVRPX010000809.1:0-7070 GCA_032161985.1 Mycobacterium sp. | reverse complement strand
TCGCCAGCGAGATGCCGGTGTTGCCGCTCGTCGGCTCCAGGATCGTCGCGCCTGGTTGCAGCAGGCCGCGTTGCTCGGCGTCCTCGATCATCCGAATCGCAGGCCGGTCCTTGATGGAACCGGTGGGGTTGCGGTCCTCGAGCTTGGCCCACAACCGCACGTGTGGCTCCTTGTCCCAGCGGGGCGAAAGCCGTTGCAGCCCAACCAAAGGCGTGTTGCCCAGCGCCTCCAGTAGCGAGTCGTGCCGGGTCAAGTCATCCTCCAGCTACGGCAGGCAGGATGGTCACCGAGTCGCCGTCGGAGATCTCGGTGTCCAGCCCACCGGAGAACCGCACATCCTCGTCGTTGACGTAGATGTTGACGAAGCGCTGCAGCTTGCCGTCATCGAGCAGGCGCTCGGAGATGCCGGAGTAGTTCGACTCCAGATCGCTGATCACGTCCTTGAGCGTGCCGCCGCTCGCGGTGACGCGCTTCTCGCCGCCGGTGTGGGTGCGCAGGATGGTCGGGATGGATACGGAAACAGGCATGTGACGGACTCCTCTAGCCCTCGTACTGCTCAACGACTTTGACGGGTTCTTCGGTGACGACACCGTCGACGATGCGGTAGCTGCGTAGCTCGTGCTCGTCAGGGTCGCGGGTGGACACCAACACGTAGTGCGCGTCGGTTTCGGACGCATACGAGATGTCAGTGCGGCTCGGGTACGCCTCGGTGGCGGTGTGCGAGTGGTAGATGACGACGGGCGCCTCGTCCGCCTCGTCCATGGCTCGCCACACCTTGAGCTGCTCGCCGGAGTCGAATCGGTAGAACGTCGGCGACCGTTCCGCGTTCAGCATCGCGATAAACCGCTCTGGGCGGTCCGACCCATCCGGCCCGGCGACGATGCCGCATGCCTCATCGGGGTGGTCGGCGCGAGCATGAGCGACCATGGCGTCGACCAGGTCAGCTCGGATCACCAGCACGACTCACCCACCCTTCATTCGAACGCTCCCGGCAACATGTCCCGGTACGACGGTATTCCGGCCACCGATTCGGCGGCCAATACGCCGACCAGCACTGCACGGGCCAGACAGTCCGCCGCAGCCGCCCCGACATCGGTGATCAGCGGCGTCTCCGGGGACATCGACGCGGGCGTCGTGGGATCCGGCGGCACCTCGATGGCGCCGGTGGCCAGCGAAAACACCGTATCGCCATCCAGCGGAGTGTGGCAGGGCCGGATGGTGCGCGACAGGCCGCTGTGTGCGGCGACGGCCACGCGACGGCACCCCGCCGGGCTCAACGCGGCGTCGGTGGCCACCACCGCGATCGTGGTGTTCAGCGGGCTGAACTCGGCGCGCCGGGCGGCATACGCGGCGATCTGCTCGGCGGGTGGAGGAACCAG
This sequence comes from Mycobacterium sp., assembly GCA_032161985.1. Taxonomy (GTDB): domain Bacteria; phylum Actinomycetota; class Actinomycetes; order Mycobacteriales; family Mycobacteriaceae; genus Mycobacterium. The sequence goes on along the minus strand of JAVRPX010000809.1, from coordinate 5,691 downwards.
ACCGAACTCCTCGATCTGATACGCCAGCCATGGCAGCCCCGTGTCCGTGTCGACCACGTCACCCGCGGCGTTGACCACCACGATCGCGCCGACGGTGACGCCAGAATCGAGCATGACCGATGCCGTGCCCACGCCGCCCTTGAGCACCCCGACGCGCGCCCCCGTCCCGGCGCCCACGGTGCCGACGGCGACGTCGGTACCGGCGCTCTCGACGGCGGTGTAGCCGAACTCGGCGGTCGGCCGGCAGTTCCAGCCGCCGACGGGCAGATCGAAGATCACCGCGGCGGGCACGATCGGCACCACGCCGCCCTCCATCGCCACGCCGCGACCCTGTTCCTCGAGGAACGCCATCACGCCGTCGGCGGCCGCTAACCCGAACGCGCTGCCACCGCCGAGCACGATCGCGTCCACATGGCACACCGAGTTCATGGGGTCGAGCAGGTCGGTCTCGCGGGTGCCGGGCGCTCCGCCACGGCCGTCGACGGCGCCGACGGTGCCCGGTGGCGTCAGAATGACGGTCGTGCCGGTGGCCCAGCCGGAACCGAGCGTAGCGTCCGGATCGAGACGATGGTGATGCCCGACCAGGATCCCGCCGACGTCGGTGATGGCGCTCATCTCTTGTCCAACAGACCCAGCACCAGGTACTCCTGCAGCACCGTCAGCCACTGATACACGTCCTGATGCCCCGCCATCGGATGGTCGGCGGGCAGCTGCTCGGGTCCGTCGGGGCCGATGTCAAGCATCGTGCCAAGCGCCAGCCGCACGTCGTTGACCGCGGCGGCCCAGGCGTGCGCGTCGTCCTCGGTGAGTTCGAACTTTCCGCCGTCGGTGGGCACGGTGTCCAGCAACCGTTGTGCCGCTTGACGTTTGGCATCGATGATTTCCGGCTCGTGCAGGCTTCGCAAAGCGTTGTTGAGACTCTCGACGGTGCCTGAGCCAGCCGGATGATCGGTCTGCGGGCGGTAGAAGTCGGGTAGCAGCCGCTTCATCGTCTCATCCTGCGGAGGCATCTCATGTCCGGTGCGCATACCCGTGATCTCTTCGAGTTCATCTGCAGGAGAAGATGATTCGCGCTCCTCGAGCATCCCGACCATCGACGTCACGAGGCTGTGCAGCAACGCGGCCTCGTGTGAGGCCAGCGCCGACCGGAACCGCGGGCCGTCGGCGCCCTCGACCCGCTTCCATTTACGCACAGTCGGATCAGCGGTCCTTCTGCATGGTCGCCCACAGGCCGGCGGCATGCAGCTTGGACACGTCGACCTCCATGGATTCCCGGCTGCCTGCGGACACCACGGCCTTGCCCTCGTTGTGCACCTGCATCATGAGTTTGGTCGCATGCGGCTCGCTGTACCCGAACAGCTTCTGGAAGACGTACGTTACATATGTCATTAGGTTGACGGGGTCGTCCCAGACGATGGTCACCCATGGGGTGTCGGTGGCCTCCGCGGTGGAGACATCCCGCTGCTCGCGAGTTCCCGGGCGGGTCTTCGCCGGAGTCACCATGTGCTTCAGGATACCGAGGCCGCTAAACCGATACCGTTGCGGTGTGACCGCAGCGTTGCTGACCGACAAATACGAGTTGACAATGCTCGCGGCGGCGCTGCGCGACGGCAGTGCGCACCGGCGCACCACATTCGAAGTCTTCGCCCGCCGGCTTCCCGAGGGCCGCCGCTACGGCGTCGTCGCAGGCACAGCGCGATTCGTGGAAACGTTGGCGCAGTTCAGATTCGATGACACGGCACTGGCATCGCTAAAGGATTTTCTGGGCCGCGAGACGCTCGCGTACCTCGCCGACTACCGGTTCCGCGGCGACGTCGACGGTTACGCCGAGGGCGAGCTGTACTTCCCCGGCTCCCCCGTGCTGTCGGTGCACGGCACATTCGGCGAATGTGTGGTGCTTGAGACGCTGGCGCTGTCGATCTTCAATCACGACACGGCGATCGCCTCTGCCGCGGCGCGCATGGTGGTCGCGACCGCGGATCGCCCGCTGATCGAGATGGGCTCTCGACGCACCCACGAGCAGGCCGCCGTCGCCGCGGCACGCGCCGCCTATATCGCGGGCTTCACGGGCTCGTCGAACCTCGAGGCACAGCGCCGCTACGCAGTGCCCGCTCTTGGCACCAGCGCGCATGCGTTCACGCTGGTGCACACGGGCGAACACGGGCCCGACGAGCGGGCCGCGTTCAGGGCACAGGTCGACGCGCTCGGCGTCGGCACCACCCTGCTCGTCGACACCTACGACATCACTCAGGGAGTGACCAACGCCGTCGAGGTGGCAGGCACCGAGCTCGGGGCGGTGCGCATCGACTCCGGCGATCTGGGCGTGCTGGCCCGTCAGGTCCGTGACCAACTCGACGGCCTCGGCGCCACCAAGACCCGCATCGTGGTGTCCGGCGACCTCGACGAGTTCGCGATCGCGGCGCTGCGCGCCGAACCCGTCGACATGTACGGGGTCGGAACATCTGTGGTCACCGGCTCTGGCGCGCCGACCGCCAGCATGGTCTACAAGCTGGTCGAGGTCGATGGCATGCCGGTTGAGAAACGCAGCAGCCACAAGGAATCCCACGGCGGCCGCAAGCAGGGGCTGCGTCTGGCCAAGCAGTCCGGCACCCTCGTCGAGGAGGTCGTCCACCCGTTCGACCGGCCACCGTCGGATGAGCCGGGCCGTGGCCTCACGGTCGACCTGGTGCGCGCGGGCGAACCGGTCGGCGACTTCAGCATCGACACGGCGCGCAGGCGCGTAAAGGAAGGGCTGCACACCCTGCCCTGGGACGGCCTGAAACTATCCAAGGGCGAACCGGCCATCCCGACCCGCATGATTCCCCCCACCAGCCGCCGAGACGCCTAGGAGACGCCACGGGCGATACACCGGACGTCACCGAACTGCTTGCGAAGGCGGTTGCCGCATTGGGCGGCGCGGAAAGGCACGGCCAGATCGAGATGGCCGGGGCCGTCGCGCACGCGTTCGACACCGGCGAGCACCTTGCCGTGCAGGCAGGCACCGGGACCGGCAAGTCGCTGGCCTACCTGGTGCCTGCGATCGCCCGAGCCGTCGACACCGACGAGCCCGTGGTGGTGTCGACCGCGACAATCGCCCTGCAGCGACAACTCGTTGACCGCGACCTGCCACGGCTGGCCGACTCCCTCGCCGACGCCCTGCCCCGCCACCCCGAGTTTGCGCTGCTGAAGGGACGCGGAAACTACCTCTGCCTCAACAAGATTCACAACGGCAGTTCAAATGGCCCAGCGAACGAACCCGAGGACCGGCCGCAGGAGGAGCTGTTCGAGCCGATGGCCGCCAGCGCGCTGGGCCGCGACGTGCAGCGGCTGATCACGTGGTCGTCGAGCACGGATACCGGCGACCGCGACGAGCTGACGCCAGGTGTGCCTGACCGATCCTGGTATCAGGTGTCCGTGTCGGCCAGGGAGTGCATAGGCGCCGCCCGTTGCCCGTTCGGGACCGACTGCTTCGCGGAGAAGGCACGTGACAAGGCGGGGCACGCCGACGTGATCGTCACCAATCACGCCCTGCTGGCCATCGACGCCATCGCCGACGCCGCCGTGCTGCCCGAACACGAACTGCTCGTGGTCGACGAGGCGCACGAGCTGGTCGACCGGGTAACCGGCGTGGCCACCGCAGAGCTGTCGGCGACGTCACTCGGAATTGCGCACCGTCGCGTCGGCCGGCTCATCGACCCCGAGCTCACGCAGCGCCTGGAGGCTGCCACGGCAACGTTCTCGTCGGCGATCCACGACGCCACACCGGGCCGCATCGACGTGCTCGACGACGAGATGACCACCTACCTGACCGCGCTGCGCGACGCAGCGAGCAGGGCCCGTTCGGCGATCGACACCGCCCCAAGCGACCCGAAGGCCGCGTCGGCGCGCGCAGAAGCGGCGACTGCGCTGAACGACATCAGCGACACCGCGACTCGCATCCTGACGTCGTTTGTCCCCGCCATTGCCGACCGCACCGACGTCGTCTGGCTCGATCACGATGACGGCGCGCACGCGAGGAGCACCAAGGGCGGAAGCGGCAGCGTGCGCGCAGTGTTGCGGGTGGCACCTTTGTCGGTGGCAGGGTTGTTGCGCGGCAGGCTGTTTGAGCGCTCAACGGCGGTGCTCACCTCCGCGACGCTGACCATTGGCGGCACGTTCGAGGCGATGGCTTCCGCGTGGGGACTGGCCGGAATCGACGAGATCAAGTGGCGCGGCGTCGACGTCGGTTCGCCGTTCGAACACGCGAAGGCGGGGATTCTCTACGTCGCCGCCCATCTGCCACCGCCGGGGCGTGACGGCACCGGTTCGGCCGAGCAGCTCGATGAGATCGCCGCGCTGATCACCGCCGCGGGCGGGCGAACGCTGGGCCTGTTCTCATCGATGCGCGCCGCCAAGTCCGCCGCCGAGATCATGCGGGAGCGGCTCGACACCCCGGTGCTGTGCCAGGGCGACGACACCACCTCCGCGTTGGTAGGGCGGTTCGCCGACGACGCCGAGACATCGCTGTTCGGCACGCTGTCGCTGTGGCAGGGGGTCGACGTGCCAGGGTCGTCGCTGTCGTTGGTGCTCATCGACCGCATCCCGTTCCCCCGGCCCGACGACCCGCTGCTGACTGCTCGGCAGCGCGCGGTGGCCGCCCGGGGCGGCAACGGGTTCATGGCCGTCGCCGCCAGCCACGCGGCACTGTTGTTGGCGCAGGGTGCAGGGCGCCTGCTGCGACGGGTCGACGACCGCGGCGTCGTCGCGGTGCTCGACTCCCGGATGGCGACGGCCCGCTACGGCGGTTACCTGCGCGCGTCGTTGCCACCGTTCTGGGCGACGACAGACGCAACCCGGGTACGCCAAGCGCTCGAACGTCTGCGCGCCGACTGACTCTGCAAACTATCCTGCCTGCATGAGCCGATGCCGCGTGGTCGTTGCCGTGATCGCGACCTGCTCGGCGCTGCTCGCCGCTGGGTGTAGCACAACCCTTCAGGGCGAAGCGGTTTCGGTGTTCGATGACCCGTTCCACGTCGCAGGGATGCCGGCCACTGACGGCCCAACCGGCCTGCGGCCCGACCCGCACGGACCGGCGCGCGCGGTGCGGGGAACAGACGACGGGGAGGTCGACGAACTCGCCAGCAACGCGGTCAGTGACATCGAGAAGTACTGGGAGGGCGTTTACAGCACGACGTTCGACGGTCAGTTCACCCCCGTGAAGGAGCTGGTCTCATGGGACGCCAACGGGTTCGACGACGTCTCGTTCTGCGGCGAGGACACATATGGGCTCGTCAACGCCGCTTTCTGCTACGACGACGAGACCATCGGCTGGGACCGCGGCGAGCTGCTGCCCGCGCTGCGAAAGGCGTACGGGGACATGGGCGTGACGATGGTGTTGGCCCACGAATACGGCCACGCCGTGCAGCACCAGGCGGAGCTGAGAGGCAAAGACACCCCGACGCTGGTGGCCGAACAACAGGCCGACTGCTTCGCCGGGGCGTACATGCGTTGGGTCGCTGAGGACCAATCGCCGCGCTTCACGCTGTCCACCGGTGAAGGCCTGAACAACGTGCTCGCGGCGGTGATCGCGTTCCGCGATCCGCTGCTGAACGAGGACGATCCCGAAGTCGGCTTCGACGAACACGGCTCGGCGTTCGAACGGCTTTCCGCGTTCCAGTTCGGCTTCACCGACGGGCCCTCGGCCTGTGCGGC